>JAISOQ010000250.1 GCA_031275515.1 Treponema sp.
TATTGCAGATACAGGGGCCTTTCCTCGTACTTGGTATGAAGCAGTTCATGGGCCTTGTGGCCGCTGGGCTCGCCCAGGAATTCATCGTAAACCTGCTTGATGCGGGGATTCTGGTGGGAACAGCGGAGGGCGGATTTCTCGTCGTCGGTGTAGATGCCGGCGGTGCGTTTGGCCCGGACTTCGTCGGTGCAGCCATAGGGCTGTCCTCCGCCGCCTATACAACCGCCCCGGCAGGCCATAACCTCTATGAAGTGGTAGGGGGTGTCCTGTCCCAAATTTCGGCTGGAACGGATCTTATCCAATACTGCGGCGATATTGCCCATCTGATGGGCAACGGCAATGCGGATCTTGGTACCGTTGTTGAAGTCCACCTCCGCTTCCTTGACCCCTTCAAGGCCCCGGACAGGCAGGAAATTCACATTCCCCAGCTCTTTTTTGGTCACCAGGAAATAGGCGCTCCGGACTGCGGCTTCCATGACCCCCCCGGTAACGCCGAAAATGGTACCCGCGCCGGTGTATGGTCCCAGAGGGTTGTCCGCATCTTCTTCCGGCAGGGCCAGGATGTCTATACCGGCCTGTTTAATCATCCGGGCCAGTTCCCGGGTGGTAAGAACTATATCCACATCGTAACCGTGGCCTGCGCTCTTCATGTCGTTGTTCCGTTTGGTCTCCCATTTTTTGGCAGTACAGGGCATGATCGACACGGAGTAGACCTTGTCGGCGTTTATTCCGGCCTTGTCCGCCCAATACGCCTTGATCATGGCGCCCATCATCTGCTGAGGGGACTTTGCGGTGGAAAAGTTGGGGATCATATCGTTGTAATATTTTTCCATATAATCGACCCAGGCGGGACAGCAGCTGGTGATAAGGGGAATGTCCAGGGTAATTTTATTATTCCCCGCCGCATCCACAAGACGCTTCACCAGCTCAGTACCCTCCTCCATGATGGTAAGGTCTGCGGAGAAGTTCGTGTCGAACACGGTCTTAAAGCCGAGACGCCTGAGGGCGGCATAGATTTGCCTTGTTACCAGGGTGCCGGGATCCATGCCAAATTCTTCCGCCAAGGCGACCCGGACCGCCGGGGCAATCTGGACCACCGGGTGAAGATCGGGATTTTGCAGGGCGGACCAGACCTTGGCAGTATCGTCCCGCTCGTAGATAGCGCCTACCGGACAGTGGGCGGCGCACTGCCCGCACTTGATGCAGGGGCTTTCGCCCAAGGACGTGTCCGCCGCAGGAGCGATACGGCCCTTGATGCCCCGGCCTAGGAATTCCAGGGCCCAGACGTTCTGCATTTCCTGGCAGACTTTGACGCACCGGCCGCAGCGTATGCACTTTTCGGGATTAAGGATAATGGCCGGGTTGCTGTCATCTATGGGCAGGCCGTTGAGTACTTTTTTATAGGGACTCTGCCTGATGCCGAATTCCGCCGCCAGCGTCTGAAGCTCGCAGGCGCCGTTCCGGGGGCACTGGAGGCAGTCGCTGGGATGGTTGGAAAGGATGAGATCCAACACGGTACGGCGCACTGAAATGATCTCCGCATCGTGGGTAATGACGCTCATACCTTCCGCCACTGCGGTGGTACAGGCTCTGACCATCTTTGGAGAACCTTCCATCCGGACTATGCAGATCCCGCAGGAAGCCCAGGGAGGCAGGTCCGGGTTATAACAGAGGGTAGGAATCTTAACATTGACTTTCTTAGCCGCCGCCAGAATCGAAGTTCCCTCCTCCACTTCAAGGGGTATACCGTTTATTTTCAAATTAACCATGATTTCTCCTCACTCAAGAATAGGCCCGGGCAGGCTCCTAGTTTTTACTAATAGCGCCGAACTTACAGTTCTTAAAGCACTCGCCGCATTTGACGCACTTGGACTGCTCGATGATGTGGGGCTGCCTTTTTTCCCCGGTGATGCAGCCCGCAGGACAGCGCCGGGCGCAGAGTCCGCAGCCAATACACTTATCCGCCAAAATTTCGTACCTGACCAGGTGCTTGCACTTGCCCGCACGGCACTTCCGGTCCCTGATGTGTTCCAGATATTCCTCCCGGAAATTTTTCAGCGTAGACAGAGTGGGATTCGCCGCCGAACCTCCAAGCATACAGAGACTGGCTTTGGTCATGGCATTACCTATGTCATGGAGCTTGAGCAGATCCGCCTCTTCCCCGCTGCCCCGGGCGATCTTTTCCAGGATGTTGAGGATCTGGGTAGTACCTATACGGCAGGGTGAACATTTACCGCAGGATTCGTCCACACAGAAATCCATGTAGAATCGGGCCACGTCTACCACGCAGTCATCCTCGTCCATGACGATCATGCCGCCGGAACCCATCATGCTTCCCATAGCCGTGAGACTTTCGTAATCTATGGGGGTATCCAGCACTGCCTCTGTGAGAATGCCGCCGGAAGGACCGCCGGTCTGGACGCCTTTGAATTTCTTCTTATCCTTGATGCCGCCGCCTATCTCGAAGATGATCTCCCGCAGAGTGGTACCCATAGGGACTTCCACCAAGCCTGAGTTCTTCACCTTCCCGGTGAGGGCGAACACTTTTGTGCCTTTTGATTTTTCAGTGCCGATTTTGGCGAGCCATGCGCCGCCCTTGGCAGTGATAACCGGAACATTCGCCAGGGTTTCCACATTGTTAATGATGGTAGGCCGCTGCCAGAGCCCCTTGTTCGCCGGGAAAGGCGGCTTGGGAACCGGCATACCCCGGTTGCCTTCTACAGACTTGATAAGGGCCGTCTCTTCGCCGCAGACAAAGGCCCCTGCGCCCAGACGTATTTCAATGTCAAAGTCGAAACCCGAAGCCAGGATATTTTTACCCAAAAGACCATAGTCCCGGGCCTGATCCAAGGCTATACGAAGCCGATCTATGGCCAGGGGGTATTCCGCCCGGATGTACACATACCCCTGGTGGGCGCCTATGGCCTTGCCGGCGGTGATCATCCCCTCTATGACCGAATGGGGATCGCCTTCTATCGTGGACCGGTCCATATAGGCTCCCGGGTCCCCTTCGTCGGCATTACAGATCACATACTTGATGTCCCCCTGAGCCTTACGGGCCAGGTCCCATTTAAGCCAGGTGGGGAAACCCGCGCCGCCCCGGCCCCGCAGTCCGGATATCTTCATTTCTCCGATGATCTGCTCGGGGGTCCATTCAAAAAGGACTTTTTCCAGCCCCTGGTACCCTTCCCGGGCTATGTATTCGTCTATGCTTTCCGGGTTGATGACGCCGCAGTTTCGCAGCACTACCCGGAACTGCTTCTGATAGAACTCAATGTCTTCCACCGCAGTGGTTTTCTTCTTTGTCTCGTCCTGCTTGTAAAGAAGCCGGGGAACCTCGCGGCCTTTAAGGATCTGCTCGGCGATGATTTCCGCAGCGTCGTCGGGCTTAACGTCCACGTAGAAAGATTCTTCCGGGAGTACCTTGACGATGGGACCCCGCTCGCAGAACCCAAAACAGCCGGTCTTAACAATCTGAACCTGATCTTTTACCCCCAGCTTTTCAGCTTCGGCAATGAGCCGGGAGTAAATCTCGTTTCCCTTATTGGACTCGCAGGCAGTACCGCCGCAGGTAAGGATATAGTGGTTATATGCCATAACTTACCTCTTTACCCTACAATATCGGCGGAAGGCCGATCCAGAATGTGGTTGTCCAGGAGTTCCCGCCCCTTAATATGCCTAGTGATAATTTCCCGGGCAACCGCGGCGTCAACCTGCCCGTAGATGACCCGGGGCATACCGGGAACAATCACTTCCACTGTGGGCTCCGAATGACAGAGACCCATACAGCCGGTCTGCCGGACCATCACGCTGTCCACCAGTTTTTCCAAATCCAAGGCGTTGATAAAAGCATCCAGCGTTGCCTTAGCGCCGGCGGCAATGCCGCAGGTCCCCATACCCACGATAACCTGAATTTCCTTCCCTTCCGCGTCACGTTTACGAAGGTCGTTTTTTTTGGAATCCCTGAGCTTTCTCAGATCTTCCAGGCTCATCTTTGCCATTTTCCTCTCCTCTCACTCACTCTCAAATTATTCGTTACTCTTCATCTTCGCCATCTTTTCGGGATTCGTCTGCTTCAGCGTCATCTTCTTCCAGAGAACGAAGGTATTGATCCATCAGGATCAGAGACCCGGCATCTTCCAGGTCTCCCAGTACATTGAGTAACTCCGACTTACAAACCTCATAATGAACATTCCGGACTCCGTATTCCGTGGAACTGTGTTCCCTGGAACGGCGCACCAGTATATCCGCGGGCCCGGCAAAAAGCAAAACGGTCCTGAACATCCCGGGTAATTCCCCCACAGGAGGGGTATCCACGTTGGACATATCGAACCAAGCGCAGATCGTAGTTCCCCGGTTTTTTTGGGATTGTAAATCCCAGCCGCCTCCTGACTGGAGTACGGTTTGGATCAGAAAAGGGATGCCCAGCCCAACCTTGCGATGGGGATGTTTGATTCCATCGGTTATGAAGGGGTCCTTGGCCCGTTCAATTTCGTCCTGATCCATACCCTTGCCGTTATCCCTAACAGTAAACCTGAACTCCTTCTCGGTCTCCCGGATGTCCAATTCCACTAAGTCTGCCCCCGACTCCACCGCATTTTGGGTTATATCGGTTACAAGATCGCAAAGGGTAAAATGCACAATGCCCCCGAATAAATAAAAAAGCGGATATTAACCGTTTTTGTACTTGGCGATGATCTCCGGAAGCTGGTCCTTGGTTACCTTGCCGTAGGTAGCGGTCCCTACGGTGATGACCGGCGCCAGGCCGCAACAGCCTACGCAACGGACCGGATCGATGGAAAAGAGGCCGTCTTTGGTAACTCCACCCTCGGAAAGTCCCAGTATGTTCCGGGCTTCCTCAATGAGGTCCTGGCCGCCTTTGAGGTAACAGGCCGTCCCAAGGCAAACGGAAATTTTGAATTTTCCCGGCTTGACGGTCTTAAAGAAATGATAAAACGTGATGACCCCGTAGATACGCGCCAACGGAATACCGGTCATTTGGGCCAGCCTTTCCGCCGCGGACCGGGGAATATACCCAAAGGTCTCCTGCGTCTTATGCAGAATCATGATGAGACTGCCGGGCTTTACCTTCCATTCATCAATAAAGGTAATAAGCTCCGGGGGAAAATCAATCTTTCCCGGACCGGCATCCCTTACCGCGTCTAATGTTGCCATGAACACCCCCATTCAAAAGAATAAAATTTTATTGTTTTAACTGCTATATACTATAGTATATCCTTTAAGGAAATTAAGCAAG
>JAISOQ010000266.1 GCA_031275515.1 Treponema sp.
ACCGGCCCTACCAAGATACGGTAAAGAGGCTTCTCCGGGCTTCCTTCCGCCTGTACCGCCAGAGGATAGGCGGCGCCCAGGCGGGACAGCTCGGCTTGTACCAGATCCGCCCGGCTATAAGCCCTTAACTGGAGGTAATACATTCCCTTTTCAAGGGAGCTGATCAGGGGAGCGGAAAACTGAACGGCCCTGGCCTGTGAAACCGGTTTTTCAAAACCGGATTTCGCCGGGTCATTCTTGACCGTTTCCGGCTGGGGCGCCCGGACCGGCTCTTCCCTCTTTGGCTGGGAGGGAGCCTGGGCTATTTCGGGGATGATGTATTCCTCAGGGACTCGTACTATATCCTCCCTTTTGACGGCGGATGAAGCAGGAGGACTGATGGGGGCAATCTCCGCCTCCGGGGGCAGACTGGCATAGGGCTCCGGAGGCCGCAGATCAGCAGGTTCCAATACTATGGATTTCCGTTCCGTCGGCGCGGTTCCCGATGCCGCCTCTCCGCTCAATTCCGGTCTCCGTTCAGTGATGATGGCGCTGTCCTGCCGGGCCGCAGCCGGGGGCCTGTAGGCCGGCTCAAGGAGAGAAGGCGGCGGCGTCTCCGGCTGTTCAGCTGCGAGGGGATCGGGGGCAGGTTCCACGGGAAGGGACGGACTTGGTTCGATCGGCTCCCCGGCCAGAAGCGGCTCAGGGGCGGCAGGACCAGGCTCCACAGGAGGGGGCGGACTTGGTTCGATCGGTTCCCCGGCCAGAAGCGGCTCAGGGACGGCGGAACCGGGGCCGGGCTCCACGGGAGAGGGCGGACTTGGCTCCACAGCCAGAGGCGGTTCAGGCTCCACGGGAGGAGGCGGGCTTGGTTCGCTTGGTTCCCCGGTCAGAAGCGGCTCAGGGGCGGCGGAACCGGGGGCAGACTCCACAGGGCGGGACGACGGGTTTGCCGGGAGCGGGGATTGTTCCCAGGGCCACAGGGCATTTTGAGAGGGATCTAAATTACCCGGCGGGATGAGGGGATCGGCTATAGGCCGGTTAGGGCTGACCGAAGGAGGAGGAGTCACCGTCCATTCTTTTAAAGAAGGAGGAGGATTCGGCGGAGACATACTCCCGGACTCGCTGCCGCCGGCCCCGGATGGGATGATAACCTGCCGGGAACTTTGCTGCGGGTTTTGAGGGACCGGTCCGGAAGAAACGCCGGCTATGGCAGCCCGGGGATCGTCCCCGCTGGCGGCCCCTTCGGTAAACCGGGAAAAAGCAATAGGCTCCGACGGCATAGCCATACGGATACGGCTTATGGATCGGGGCTGTATGCCGATAGCATCCGCAGCCTCTTTGGATAGAATCGCCAAAAGACCCGGAGAATCAAGTCCTGCGGCTACGATAACCCGGACAGTTTTACTATTTTCAAGATTGGTAATGTCCACCACCGTATTCCGGGGAAATGATTTGGTTGCCACATAGTAACCGCCTTCAGGCACTTCGCCGCTTATGCTGACCGCCGCCGCTCCCTCCCAGATCGAAGCGCTGACGCAGAGCATCCCGATAAAAACCGCCGTTACCGCAAGACATAATTTCTTCATATCCTGTTCCTTCTTACTTCCTTAACTTATCTATCTCGTAAATGAGAAAGAATAGATATGGCCGCGCTTTTGGCCTGAGCTAATTCATCCCGTACCGGGCCTGAATATACTTGTTCATACACTTTTTGATATGGGGTTACTCTGAAAACCCTGAGCAGGATCTGCCGGGGCTTGGTAAGCCTCCCCGAGGCCTCACCGGATGAACGGTAATCCAATAAAACAATGACGAAAAAATCTACTTCCCCCTGCCGGGCTTCATCAAGATCCCCTTGTAGTTCATCAGGAAAATCATTGAGTATTTCCCGATCCACCCGCAGAGTATGGGCGTTACTGACAATATGGCCGGCGTTAAAAAAAACATCCATTAAACCATTCTCCCAAAGGCTTGCAGATTCAGGCGCTGCGCCGTTCTGCGCCGGGCCCGTTTCTATCATGACAAAAGAAACGGTGTATGCAAAAACCGGCACAGGGACGGCGATTCCGGTGAAAAAACAAAAAAGTACCGGCATAGCCCTGAACTTTCCAGAAACCATGGAACCCTCCTAGTTCCCTATCGGCAAAAAAAAGAAAAGCCTGTAGAGGCTTTCTCAAAACTTCAGTTTGGGGACAGGCTCTATAGTATAACTTGGCTTTGTATGGTATAAGGAACCCTACGGATGAACTATTACGCGATTCAAGTAAAAACCAGGGGCGAAGAAAAATATATCAGCCTGTATAGAGCCTTATATCCCGGCAGGCCCCTGGAGATATATTTTCCCAGGCGGCGCCTTAATCTGCGCCGGAAGGGCGTCATGACCCAGGGGACCCCGCCTGTTTTTCCGGGATACATCTTTGTCGAAGTCGATAACGAAGACAGCATCCTGAAATACCAATGGGAATTCCGCAGGACCGATGGATTCTTCCGCTTTTTGAGGTCCAATCAGAATATTTGTCCCTTACAGGACAAGGACCTGGAGGTAGTGCTTCACTTTATCAAGAAGGTCGGTCCTGTGGCAGGAAAATCACGGGTTTATTTTGACCAGAATTCCCGTGTTGTCGTTGCCGACGGTCCCCTCATTGGGCTTGAGGGCAAGATTATAAAGATCGATAGACGGAAAGGGAGGGCGAAGATCAAGCTGGATCTATACGACGATTCTTTTTCCATCGATCTGGCCATTGAAGTCATCGAACCGGTAATGCCGGCCAGAATGTCCTAGCGGTACAGAAGTATGAAGTAATAGCGATGGAAAACCTATGAGCGCAGAAAAATCAAGGCGTCTTTATATTATCGGAGCCGGTTTCGCCGGCCAGACTCTGGCTGAAGAAATCAAACGAAAAGCCATTTTCGGCGGCGTTGTGGCCTTTCTGGATGATGATCCGGAAAAAATAGGCCGGAAAATCGAGGGGATTCCCATATTGGGACCCATCCGGGACGTGGCCCGGCTCCTGCACATGAATCCCGCCGATGAAGCCGTCATCGCCATTCCCAGCGCCAGCCGGGAGTACCTTACGGAGCTTTACGGCATCCTGCAAAAAGCGGGGTTTGCGCGGATCCGCATTTTACCGGGGATTTCCCAGATCATTGAAGGGGACGCCCATCTGATCCAGACCCGTTCCATAGACCCCCAGGACCTCCTGGGCCGTACTCCCGTGGCGGTCAACCTGAAACAGAGCCTGGCCTATCTGAGGGGCAAACGGGTCCTGGTCACCGGCGCGGGGGGCTCCATAGGCAGCGAGCTCTGCCGGCAGCTCCTTTCCGGCGGGGCGTTCCGGTTGTACCTCTTTGGTCACGGGGAGAATTCGATCTACCAGATTGACCGGGAACTCCGTCTGCTCCAGGACGAAGGGGTGGGCGAAAAAGCCACCCTGGTGCCTGTTATCGGGGACCTCAAGGACGGAAACTATGTTGACTACATCCTGGGCAAGCTCAAGGCCGATGTGATCTTCCATGCCGCGGCTTACAAACACGTCCCCATGATGGAAGAAAATCCCGTGGCGGCCATAGAGAACAACTTTTTTGGCACCTTGAACCTGATCAAAGCCGCCCAAAGGCAGGGGGTAAAACGTTTTGTGTTTATCACCACCGACAAGGCGGTAGAGCCTGTCTCGGTGTACGGGGTTTCCAAATACCTCTGTGAACGCCTGGTCCTGGACGCCGCGGTTCAGAATGGGGAGAATTCCTGCGCCGGTCATTTTATGGTTGTCCGGTTCGGCAATGTCCTGGGGTCCAGAGGGTCCATCATGCCCCTCTTTCAGAAGCAAATCGAAAAGGGCGGCCCCGTCACGGTCACGGACCCGGAAATGCGGCGCTGGTTCATGACCATCCCGGAAGCCTGTTCCCTGGTACTCAAAGCCGGCGGCGTGGGGGCCAATGGAAACATCTACCTGCTGGACATGGGAGAGCCCATACGGATCAAGGACATAGCGGAACAGATGATACGCTTTTACGGGTTCGATCCCGAAAAGGATATACGCATCGAGTACATAGGCCCCCGGCCTGGGGAGCGGATGGACGAATTCCTCTGGTCCGGGAACGAAACGCCTGCTCCTACCGAGCACAGCCGCATCCTCAAGGTTGAACAGAAGACCCGGGATGCCCTGGACCTGGAAGCCCTGACCGAAGCCCTCAGGCCCATCTGTAATTTTGACGGTGAAAAACCGGAACAGTACCGGGACAGCGCCTTGCTGCGGGAGCTGCTTCATCAGGCTATCCCGTCCCTTATCATGCCGGCTTCCGGAGGAAATTATGGAACCTGATATTCCCTTTGCCCTGCCTTTCATGGGCCGGGAAGAAGAAGACGCGGTCCTCCGGGTACTCCGTTCCGGGTGGCTCACCACCGGGCAGGAAGCCCTTGCCTTTGAAACGGAGTTCGCCGAATTTTTGGAGACCCCGGGCCGCCCTCCCCTTACCGCTCTGGCGGTCAATTCCGCCACCAGCGGCCTCCACCTGGCCCTGGAAGCCTGCGGCGCCGGGCCCGGAGATGTGGTTCTGGTCCCTTCCTACACCTTTACCTCCACTGCCGAGGTGGTCCGTTACCTGGGGGCGGATGTCGCCTTCGTGGATACAGGCCCCGGTAGTTTTCAGATAGATCCCCCGGCTCTGGAGCGCACCCTGGAACGCCTGGAACAAGGGCTTCCCGCCTACCCTCCCAGGAACGGAGCCGGCGAAGGCTTCGGCCCCCGGGGAAAGCCCCGGGCGGTGATCCCTGTCCACTACGGAGGGCTTCCCTGCGATATGGAAAGGATCATGGCAGCCGCCCGGCGCTATGGCGTCCGGGTCATAGAAGATGCGGCCCATGCCTTTCCTTCCCGGCTTTCCGGAGGCGAATGGGCCGGAACTATCGGGGATATCGGGGTCTTTTCGTTCTACGCTACTAAGACCCTCACCACCGGCGAAGGGGGTATGGCGGTAAGCCGGGATGCCCGGTTGTGCCGCCGTATCGCGGTTATGCGTTCCCACGGGATAGATCGGACGGTGTGGAACCGGTATACCGATAAAAAGGCGTCCTGGTATTACGAGGTTGTAGAGCCGGGGTTTAAGTACAATCTGCCGGACATCCTGGCCGCGGTCGGACGAGTGCAGTTGACCCGGGCCCTGGCCCTCCTCAAAAGACGGGAAGAAATTGCGGCCAGGTATGACGCGGCCTTCCGGAATGACCGCCGCCTCCGGCTGCCGCCTTCGGGACCGGGAGACGCCCGGCATCTGTATCCCCTGCGCCTCAGGCCGGAAATCGCGGGTATAAGCCGGGACGCTTTTATCAGAGCCCTCCAGGACCGGGGGATAGGGGTATCGGTGCATTTTATCCCCCTGCATATTATGCCATACTATAAAAAGCGCTATGCCCTGGAGGCAAAGGATTTTCCCGAATCCATGAAGAATTTTGAACAGGTAATTTCCCTTCCCATCTGGCCCGGAATGCAGGACGCCCAGGTGGACCGGGTTATAGAAATGATAAAACTCATACTCATCGAACCGGGGCGTTAGACGGTGAACGGCAGACCCTTATATGTGGATGACATAGAGCCGCCGGGCGTCCTGTACGGCATCGTTATCCGGTCACCTATAGCCAGAGGCGTTCTTGTCAACCTTGAATGTCCTGCATTGCCGGCTTCCTGCACCCTCATCCAGAGCAGGGATATACCGGGAAAAAACAGCCTGAATGACTGCGCCCTGCCGGTCCTGGCGGAGGAAACCCTTTCTTATATCGGGGAGCCGGTAGCCCTCCTCCTGGGCCCTGACCGGATCACTGTTGAAAAACTAGCCGGCCAAATCAAAGTGATTACCCGGGGGGAATCCCCTGTCCTGTATCCCCATGCTGTCCCGGAAGACGCTGTTTTAGCCCGGAGGGACATCGTCACAGGAGAGGCTGGAGAGGCATTTAAAGAGGCCAAAACCATTGTCGAGGGAACCTACAATACAGGGATACAGGACCACTGGTATTCGGAACCCGCCGGGGCGGTGGCCCTATGGGCGCATGAAAAAGGAGGCCGGGGGCGGCTTACGGTGCATACAGCCACTCAATGGCCGTTTCAGGCGCTGCGATCCATCGCCCAAGTCTTGAAATATCCCCAAAGCCGCATCACCCTGGAACCTTCCGCCATCGGCATACACCTGGACGGCAAGATATGGTACCCTTCCCTCCTGGCCTGCCATGCCGCCCTGGGTGCCTTTATCACCAAAAAACCGGTCAAAATCCTCCTTTCCAGAATCGAAGATTTCCGGTACAGTCCCAAACGGAACAGCGCCGAAATCAGGATACGCAGCGCCCTGGGGGATACGGACAGGATCCTCGCCACGGAAATTTCCGTCCTGGCCGATATGGGGGCTTACGGGGTTTTTACCGACGAAATACTGGATCAGACCTGTCTTGGGGCCTTGGGGGCCTATAAATCGGAGAATGTCCATATTCAGGGTCAGGCCGTATCCACCAATATCCCTCCGGCAAGTCCTCTGGGAGGGTTCGGTATGGCCCAGGGTTTCTTTGCTATGGAACGTCACGCTTCCATCATTGCCGATACCCTGCGTCAGGACCCGATGGAATGGCGGATGAACAACATGCCCGGCAAGAAGCGGCTCCCTTTAGGCGCTCCGGCTTCCGGCGCGATACCTCCCGGGCTTCTGGATACCGCCGCCGCTATGGGGGATTACCGCAGAAAGTGGGCCTCCTATGAAATGCTCAGGGAATACCGGCGGAAAAATGGGAAAACGGAAAAATACGAAATCCTGAGGGGCATAGGCATAGCATCCGCGTACCAGGGCAGCGGTTCTCTGTATACGGGAACCGACAGAGGCGTATACGAAGTCGAGCTGACCCTGGATAAAGAAGGGATACTGGAAATCAGGACCGGCCTGGTCGCTTCCAATGACGAATATGTGCATATCTGGCGGAAGATCGCGGCGGAGGTCCTTGCGATAGAGGCCGGCGCCGTTAGGGTGGTATTCGGGAATACCGCCCTGGGGATTGATTCAGGTCCCGCAGCCCTCTCCCGGAGCGTCACAACCGTTACCATGCTTGTGGAACGGGCCTGCCTGACCATCAGGAAGCAGCGGTTCAGGAATCCCCTGCCCATCACGGTACGCCGTTCCTATCATCCGGTAAAAAAAACGGGCTGGACCGGCGTTCCCTTTGACGAGAACGTCTTTGCCCGCCTTGCCTGGGGAGCCGCGGTTGTGGAAACCGAAATAGATCCTGTCGAGTTTATTCCCAAAATCCGGGGGGTCTGGCTTGGAATTGACGGCGGCAAGATCCTTTCGGAGGAACAGGCCCGGCGTTCCCTCAAATTATCGGTCATCCATGCCCTGGGCTGGGCGTCCCGGGAAAAGATCGGGTATACGGATGGACAGATACCGGAACGTCAGTTCGAGCTTTACGATATTCCCTGTCCTCAGGACATACCGCCCATTCATATTGATTTTATCTGGAACGATACGGCCCAGCCGAAAGGCATAGGGGAACTGCCCTTTAACTGCGTTCCCGCCGCTTTTGTCCAGGCGGTCTCCCAGGCGGTAGATTACCCTTTTAAGCGCATCCCCCTGACGTCCCGGGATATTTGGGACGCTGAAAAATTCAAAGCCGGGCAGGAGGGTATATGACCATTAACTTCATCCTGAATGGCGAGGACGAGGCGATTCACTGCGAAGCGGACGGACGGCTTCTGGACATACTCCGGGGCTCCTTCAATCTTTTGGGTACAAAAACCGGCTGCCTGTCTGGCCGGTGCGGGGTTTGTTTTGTCATACTGAACAGCAAAGTGGTTCCTTCCTGCATCGTCCCGGCTTTCCGGGTCAGGAACAGCGAGATCATCACGATAGAGGGATTTTCTCAGACCACCGAATACCAGGACATTGTTACCGGCTTTTCCAGGGCCGGCGTCGAATGCTGCGGGTACTGCGACAGCGGCAAGATACTGGCCGCCGGCGTCCTTCTTGAACGTATACCCCGGCCCTCCCGTAATGATGTCCTGGCCGCTTTTACGGGGATACGGTGCCGGTGTACCGAGCCGGAAAGCCTCGTGGAGGGAGTATTGGCGGCGGCGGATATTAGACAACGGAGGCTCTATGGACGGGGTACATAACCAAGTCTTCTTCCCTTCTACCATGCAGGATATGTTTACCAGTTGGAACCGTTTCCCCCAGGCGGTTCCCTTTGCCGGAGGCGTCAGCTTTGCCCGGCGTCAGGACAGCCGCTACACCCTGACCTTCCCGGCGTACATCCTGTCCCTGGACAAACTGAACGAGCTTCAGCGCATTACCCGGACCGAACGGTACATTGAGCTGGGGGCTATGGTCAAACTGAACGATATTATCAACCTGGGAAAAACCATTCCCCAGGTATTTACCCAGGCGCTGAAGTGCATCGCCGGCCCTGAACTGCGGAACCTGGCCACCATAGGGGGGAATATCTGCCACCCGGCTCTGCGTCTCAATGCCACAGCCCCCCTTGTCGCCCTTGACGCCCGTTATGAATTGCGAACCGCCCTGACTTCCCGGTGGATCTCCGCCGCCCGGTTTTCATCCTTTTCCGGCCCCCCGGCTTTCAACCCTCAGGAACTCCTTACCCGTATCCGTATTCCCCGGGAGCAGTGGAATTATTCGCTTTTCAAGCGCTTTGCAGACCCATATCCCGAAAGCGGGACCGGAGGTTCCCTGGTTTTTATTGCCCGGATTCAGAAAAACATCCTGACGGACCTGCGGGTAGTGTTCGCCGGGGAAACGGTAATCCGGGATAAAAACAGTGAAGCCATCCTCTCCGGCAAGCACCTGCCCCTGGACAGGCGGGACATAAACCATTTCATCGAACTGTGGGGGGCCTTCCTTTCGGCGGTTGATACTCCCGGCATGACGAAGGCCAGGATAATCAACTTCGTTGAAGACGCCCTCCTGGAATTGGCGGATTGATCATATTGCGATCTATTGCATTTACAGCCCGATTGTAGTATCGTGTTCAATGATTGAACAAATCATGCGGTATCATAGAGCATGTTTCGGCTGCGTATGAAGTATTGCATGTGCCATCCTTGGGAATCTTAGGGGGAAAACCCTCCAAAAGGTCTCATCATGCCCTGACGGTTATGCCAAACGAATCCTTAGATACCGAATTTGTTATCCTGGAAAACATATATGACTCCTCAAAACAGGAAGCCCCTCTGCGCCAGCGGGATCTGGCCCGGATAGCCGGGGCTTCCTTGGGGATGACTAATTCCATTCTAAAGCGGCTGGCCAAACGGGGCTGGATATCGATTAAAAAACTGAACAGCCGCAATATTCAATATGTCATAACCCTTGAAGGGATAAACGAAATAATCCATCGAAGCTACCGGTATTTCAAACGGACCATCCGTAATGTGGTCTACCATAAAGACCGGATTGACGAAGCCGTATTCACGGCGAAAAAGAACAACTTTGTAGCTGTTTTGCTTATAGGGTCCAGCGATCTGGAGTTCATTTTGGAACATGCCTGTCATCATTACGGATTAAGCTTCCTCAAGACCGCCAATCCTGATATGGTATTCCCTATTTCCGCGGAAAGCATCTTAAAGGTTTATTCGGAAAACATTCCGGCCCCGGAAAAACCCGGAATTTCCGCGCAGCCGGTTCAGGGCGTCCCTGTCCAACGGAACATTCTGTATCTGTCCAGTGTGATCCTGGCTTCCGCGGAGCAGTCCGCGGGGATCGTTAAAGCCATGCCGGGGAACCTGTGACAAAAACGGAATACCGGTTCACCTTTGGAACAACGGAAAGCCGGGTATATATCGGGGAAAAACTGCCCTCCTCCGGGGATGAACTCTGCGGGACCGCCAAGGCCCTGGTAGTCTGCGACAGCAACACCGAATATCTGGCCCGGCGGCTGTTGAAAGGCGGGGAAATCCCCTGCTGCATCCTTCCGCCGGGGGAACCGGAGAAGACTTGGGAATCGGTGGAACGTATTCTGGGGGCCGCTTACGCCGCCGGACTGGGCCGGGACGGCCTGATAGTGGGCGTCGGCGGCGGGGTAATCACGGACATTGCGGGTTTTGCCGCCTCGATATACATGCGGGGGGTCAGGCTGCGCCTGATTTCCACTACCCTTCTGGGCATGGTGGACGCCGCGGTTGGGGGAAAGACCGGGATAGACCTTCTGGGCATCAAGAACCTGACCGGGGCCTTCTATCCCGCCGAAGCGGTGTATATGCCTCTGGAAAGCCTCGCCGCCCTGCCCTTTCGTGAATGGAAGTCCGGCCTGGCGGAGGTAATAAAGACCGCGATCCTGGCCGGCGACAGGGAAATGTTTTCCCGCATACGCTCGTTTCGGGACACCTGCCTGACGGAAATCTCCAGGGCCGGAAAAAATGCCGGAGATATGGCCGGCCTCAGATCAGGCGGCCTTGAGTATCTGATCTCCCGGGCTGTTGAAATCAAGGGGCGTATCGTGGAGGAAGACCCCCGGGAAACCGGGGAGCGGCGGGCGCTCCTCAACCTGGGGCATACTTTCGGCCACGCCCTGGAAGCTTCGGCGGGTCTGGGGCGTCTTACCCACGGGGAGGCCGTGGCCTGGGGCATAGTCCGCGCCTGCGAACTGGGGCATGTTCTGGGTATTACCGCCCTGGAACAGGCCCTGGAGATACGGGAGCTTATTCAATCCTATGGGTACAGTACGGAAGCGCCCCATCCCGCAATGGGGAATACGGACGAGTATTTCCGCGCCCTTGAGGGGGATAAAAAAAAGAAAGCCGGAAAACTGGTTTTTATTGTTCCTTCTCAGGGAAACGCTGAAAAAATACTCATTGACCGTGAAGATCTCCGGTTCCGTTCTATCTTGCAGTCTATCATCAACGGGGAATATCAATTTTGAAAGTACAGGAAATTTTTTATATAAAAAAAGTTAGAAACAGGGCCGGATTGTTTTTGCGGCTGATCTTCATGCTCTCCGCCGTAGAGTTTTTGTCCGGACAGGAAGGAAACGGCGTTTCGCTAGATTCTGCGGTTGAGGAAGAGTTGTCAGAGGCGGAGGCATCCTCTTTGCCGGCGGAAGTTCCGCCGGAGCTGGATTCTGAATCCCCGGCGGCGGCGGATGATTCAAATATCGTTTACTACATCAAGGATATTATTTTCGACCGCAGCGGCAAACCTGTCCGTACCGGCATATCACGGCCTTATTCCCTGCTCCGCCAGGGGGAGTTTAAAATAGGGGAACGCATAACCGGCAGGGATAACCTGGAGGAATACCGTCAGGATAAAATACAGCTCCTGATGAACCACCGGGTATTGGATGCGGCATACATTGATTTGCTTTTTGAAGAACCCGATGCCGAAGGTTCCGTCCCCGTAATTCTCCGGGTTACTACCGTGGACACCGTCACCATCATCGCCCTGCCCCAGCCCAGATATGACGACAACGATGGTTTCAGGATAGTTCTGAAAGGCCGGGACTATAATTTTCTGGGAACCATGAATCCCCTGCGTTTCGATTTCGGGTATGAGTATGACAAAAAAAAAGGGGAAAGCTCATTCTTCTCTTCGATTGATTCCGATACTCCTTTCCAGTTATTTGGGTATACCTGGAATTTTGATTTCGATCATTATTTTTCGTATACTCCCGAAGCGCCGTTTCATTATAAGAACACCAGCGGCCTTAGCATGGAATTGCCCGTCAGTTTTACCACCCTCACCTTCGGGCTTGAAGAAACAATTGTCATCAATGAGGATAACGAGACGGCATACAGCGAAGAATGGAAAGATACCCAGGTACAGCAGCAGGAAAGCAATAACAGATATAAAGAGTTTTATATGTCCACCGCCCTGTCGGCTTCATGGAAAATACCCACTGGGCTTTCTGTCGGGAAATTCGGTGAGCTGACCTATACTCCAAAAATAACGGAGAAATTCAATTATACTCCCGGAGGAGACATAGGCTA
>JAISOQ010000297.1 GCA_031275515.1 Treponema sp.
ACTCAAAGTGGAAACCGCCAGGGAAGCCTTTCTCGAAGCCTCCAGGGAACGGAAGGTTATTGATAAGCTCAAGGAAAAACGGCGGCAGGAGTACCGTAAGGTGCGGCTGGCGGAAGAAATCAGAACGCTGGACGACATAGCCGGCGGGTCAGCGGCCAGGAAGGTCCTTTTGCAGATATAACCGGACCGCGCCAGTGGGTTTCCGCTGGCCCGCCATACCCGGAAAGGGATTCTGGAATATGCGGCTTATGTACCGCGCCTGCTTGTATTCCGCATAAATGCCGGTGATCGCCGATGTTTTGGAAACGGAATTTAATGAAAGGGCCGTCGATCCCCCCTATCTGCTGATGGTCCTGGACCATTACCCTGAAACCAGATGCCCAGCCGTATCATCAGGAAACATTGGGAGCGGGGAGTACGGTCTCGCCGCGTATTCCGCTCCCTTGTAGTTAATTAGCTGCCCTGAGCCCGTCGGACTGCCTGGGCCCGCCGGGCTGCCTGCTGGAGATCCCAGGCGACGCACTCGTCATAGCCGAACCCCTTGGCCTGATTAATCATATCCGCCACCAGACGATCAAATTCGGCGTCGGTTTTGGCATAAATGGCCCGCCATGTTCCGTCCTTAATCGCCGTGGATACCTGCTTGTATTTCTGTTCCAGTTCGATGGAGCGGGTATCGTAAACAAAATCGGAAGCCACTACCACCGCCTTTTGATTGTGGAGTTCCAGGTATTCATCTTCCGATTTGGCGCCCATAGCGTCCTGCCAAATCTTCCGGGCCTTGGAGGGCTGCCGGGAAAGCTCGGAGGACCAGTATTCCCGGTTGTATTTTTCACCGGAAATGGGGTTGATCTCATCCAGGGTAAACGTAGTGTTGTTGATCTTGGCCTGTCCGTCCACCCAGAGGCCGCCCCCGGCTTCGGCGGGCATTTCCACATTGGGGTTCCCCTCGTGTATCTCGATGCCTAGGCGAGTCAGGTATGGTTTGTTGTTGGCGTCGTAGTTCCAGGTAACGCCCTGGGGGCCGTAGGTGGACTGCATGACCCCGTCGGGGGTGCAGAGCCAGTTTATCAATTCCATGATCCGTTCGGGATACTTCGCCTTGGAACCGATGGACCAGATACGGTCGCCCCCGTATATGCTGGTACCATAGACGATATTTTTTTGATCCTTCGCCGGTACGCCGAACATCCCCTTGCCTTCTGCAAGCCGTTCCGGAGTATTGTAATTGGAGGGCCCCAGCCAGGAAAAGATACTCCAGTACACCCGTCCGTCGTTGTATTTGTTGGCCACGTCGCTGAAAGTCTGGGTGGCCGAATCGGGATCTAAAATACCCATCTGATAGGCTTTGTTGAAAAATTTCAGTCCCCGCATATAGTAGCTGCCCGGATCGAGTACCGGCTGGGCGGTGTTGGTCTCCGCGTTATAGAGGGTAAAACCGAATTCATCATAGCCGTAAAAGGCTCCTATACACTTGACGCTCATTACCGTATCTCCGTCCCAATCGCTGAACAGAGAAATGGCGTAGGCGGGCAGGCCCGAATCCCCCACAGGCTGATAGTCCACCATCCGTTTGAGGACATCCAAATATCCCATGAGATTCGGAATCTCCGGGGAACCGATGGCCTGGTAAAGATCAAAACGAATATCGGGATGGTAGAAAGGCGCCTCGGTAAATCTGGAACTTGAGGCGACGTTATGCCCAAAGCCGTAACAGGCGGCGCCGTTGCCGAACATGTCCGCGTTTTGCCGCAAGGCCCGGGAAAGATTGGCCTTAATATCCTTGCCGTAGTTTTCCAGTAAATCACCCTTATTCCAATCCAGGAGCATCCCCGCTTCGATGGCATTGGTAAACTCCTCGCCGTTGTGGCCGAACACTATCAGGTCTCCCAGGTTTCCCGCCGCCATCCGGGTGGCGTACACCCCCTCGGCGGTAGGAATGATATTTAGTTCCATGTTGAATTTGTCCTTGACCAGTTTCGCGAACCAGCCGACCTGCATACCCGCGTAGTTTGCCAGCTGGGTGTACACATCTATGCGGTACAATTCCCGGCCTCCGGCGCCGGCGCTTTCACGCTGGCTGCCACCCCCCGCGAAGACTCCGCCCGTAATTAACGTAACGAGCAGCGTCATTATCAGAATTTTCATCCCGTTCTTTTTCATAAGAACCTCCTTGCGTATTTAGGGAACTGCCTGAACCCCGAGGGGTTTCCTGCGATTCCTCTGTCCGGGAAAATCCCGGATGATTCCCCTTATCCCTTCACCGCTCCGATCATGATACCCTTAATAAAGAACCGCTGTAAAAAAGGATAGACCAGCAGAATAGGGAACACCACCACCATAGATATGGTCATCTGGATAGTCCGCGGCGTGAGTATCTGGGCGGTATCCGCCATACTGCCGATAGTGCCGGAACGCATAATCGACGCCAGATAATTCACCTCGTTAAGGTACCGGTACAGTACGAATTGCAGGGTAAACAGCCGCTCATTGGTCATAAGAAAGAGGGTGTCCGTAAAAGAGTTCCAATTCCCCACCGCGGAGAACACCCCGATGGTCGCCAGGATGGGCGTCACCAGGGGCCATATAATGCTCGTGAAAATCCGCAGGATCCCCGCGCCGTCTATGGCGGCGGATTCCTCCAGAGAGGCGGGGATGGATTCGATATAGGTTTTGACCAGAATTATGTTAAACGGCGCCACAATGCCGGGCAGGATATAGGCCAGAAAGTTATTAGTCAGATGAAGGAATACCATGTTCATATACCAGGGCACCAATCCCGCGCTGAAATACATGGTGATGATGATAAACCGGTACCAAAACCTGCGCCCCCACATTTCCTTTTTGGTAACCAGGTATCCCACAAAAGCGGAACCGATCACCGCAGCGGCGCTGCCCAGTATGGTCCGCGCGGCGGACACGAGCGCCGCGTTTCCCAGGCCCCGGAGCTTTAATACCTGGAGATAATTGTTGATATGCAGTCCCCGGGGGATAAGGGTGATAAGGCCCCGCTTGGTGAGGTCATTATCACTAATTGTGTTGATGAACAAGTAATAAAAAGGAAGAACGCATATAATAGTAAAAACACCAAAAAGAAAATAATTCAGCACATTAAAAACTACGTCTCCGGTTGACGGCCGGATTCCCTTTCTTTTCATATACATTCCCCCATACCAGGATAATTACACAATGCTTTCGCCCCGCAGCAGCTTTGACAGGGAATTGGCAAAAAAGAGCAGCGTCAGGCTTACCGCCGATTTCAGCATGCTGACGGCGGTGGCAAAAGGAATCCCCGATGTAGAATTGCTGCCAAAGCCGAGATTGTATACGTAGAGATCCAGAACCTCTATGGTATCCTTATTCATGGCGTTGCGGAACACAAAGTACTGATCCATCCCGTTGTTGATAAGGTTGGCGATGGAAAGCATAAGAAGCACAAAATAGGTAGGCAGCAACCCCGGAAGGGTAATATGCAGCATCTGCCGGAAACGGCCCGCCCCGTCCACCCGGGCGGCCTCGTAAAGTTCCTGATCGATTCCGGCAATCGCGGCCAGATAAATAATCGCCCCCCAGCCCAGTCCTTTCCAGATGTTCCATGCTGTCATTTTGATCCAGATATGCTCCCCGGAAAGAAGAAAATTGATCCCCTTGTCGATGAGCCCCCAGTCAATCAATATCCGGTTCACTAGGCCGGCGTCCACCGAAAATAACGCAAAAGCGAAGGAATATACCAGCACCCAACTGATAAAGTTGGGGATAGTGGTCAGGGTCTGGATAAGTTTCCGGTAAGGCAGAATACGGATTTCCGATAGTAAAACGGCGAAAGCTATGGGAAGCCATGAGGTAAGCAGTCCCAGCCCGCTGATGGCCAGGGTGTTCTTCATCACCCGGAACACTTCTCCCCGCCGAACCTCCGAGGAAACTATGGATTTGAACCAGTCGAAACCCACAAAGTTTGACAGCTTGAGGGGCAGACCCGGACGGTAATTGAAAAAGGCATAACGCCATCCGTAAAGTGGCAGGTAGGCGAAAAGCGCAACCAGAATTATAAAGGGCAGCAACAACAGGAAAAGCCGGTACTTCTGAGGAAGCCCCTGGCCGGCGGCTTTACCGTTCTTAGCAGCCGCCCGGACAAAACGTCTGCCTGTTGAAACGTTTCGATGTACCATACAATCCCCCTTTCCGTAATTGATTTAGCTAAACACGGCTTCGTATACCGGCATTAGTTCTCATATTTCCCTCCCGCTTCAAAAACAAAAGATTGTACGGAGAAAACAGACAATATCCGCATAAATCCCCCAGAGAGGAGGAATTATGTCTTAATTCATTCAGAGGAAAGAATAAAGAAACCGGCCCGCAAGACCGCGCCGGCACGTATAATACAAAAAAACCTATCAAAGTGAAGGGAAAAAAAGAGGAAACAGAAATTCCTAGTAAGCCGTTCTGGATGGGGGGGGGGGGGGGGGGTAAAGGGTAATTATACTATTCAAAAAAACGGACACGTATTTACTCTCCTTTCAACCCTTATAAACTTTCTATGGCCGCCAAACCAACGGTCAGATAACCACAGCAACCATTCGCTGTTTCTTAATGATATATCAAGAATGGTATCGGGGATACGGAAGGATGTCAACTCTTATTTTTGTTAAATTTTATTTTTGGTAGTTTTTTAATCCCAATCCCGGAAGGGCGAAGAATAAATCCGAAAATTCCGGTTTTTTGAGAAATCCCCTTGACAGATTTTCTATGCGCCCTATAATCTGGTTTTTATTGAATGATTGATATGGAGGTTTGATGATGAAACGAAAAGCGTTGATTCTCTGCGGCGGGTGGGACGGACATGAGCCCAAACTGATAAGCGAGCGTTTCAGGAAGTTCCTTGAAGGCGAGGAATTTGAAGTTACGGTCGAAGAAAATCTGGAAGTATTAAAAGACAAGGAGCGGCTCTCTTCCCTGGACCTTGTTATTCCCCTATGGACCATGTGCCAGGAACCTCTGGGCTACGGTTTTTTTGAACCCCTCCTGGAAGCGGTGGGAGGGGGCGTGGGCCTGGCGGGAAACCACGGCGGCATGTGCGACGCCTTCCGGAACAGCGTTGAATACCAGTTCATGACCGGAGCCAACTGGGTATCCCACCCCGGCGGGGACGGTATTCGCTACAAGGTGAACATTACCGGCAGCTCCAGTCCCATCACCGACGGAATAGAAGATTTTGAAGTTAGTTCCGAGCAGTACTACCTCCATGTGGACCCTGCTAATGAGGTTTTGGCTTCCACCCGGTTTCCTACGGTCCGGTGGTATCATTCCGCCAACGGCGAAGTGGATGTGCCCCAGGTATGGACCCGGAAATGGGGTCACGGCAGGGTTTTCTATAATGCCTTAGGGCATCATAACGACGTGTTCGACATTCCCCAGGCTTGGGAACTGATGAAGCGGGGACTGCTCTGGGCTGCGGAGGGCAAGCGTATCGCGGTGGAAAAAGGGCTGAAAGCGGAAGACTGGCAGAGTCCGGTAAAAATGTATTGATTGATATGAGCGGCTGGTTCAATAGTTTAGAACCAGCTTTATTTTAAGGAGGATAAAACATGAGCTTACAGCGGATTGGCATTGCCGGCGCCGGAAACATCAGCGGCATCTACTTGAAGAACCTGACGGGCATGTTCGCCAAACGGGTAAAGGTGACTGCCGTGACGGACCTGATTGAGGAACGGGCGGCTAAGGCCGGCGCGGATTATGGGATTCCCCATATCAGGAAGCCCTCGGATCTGATACATAGTCCCGATGTGGACATCGTCCTGAATCTCACCGAGCCGTATAATCACTATGGGGTCGCCCTGGAGGCGGTCAAGGCGGGGAAGCATGTCTATAACGAAAAGCCCCTATGCGCAGAACGGGAGGAGGCCCAGGAGGTCCTTAGGATCGCCGGGGAAAACAAGGTGAGGGTTGGGGGCTCCCCGGACACCTTTTTGGGGGCGGGGATACAGACCTGCCGAAAGCTCCTGGACGACGGATGGATCGGCTGTCCCGTGGCGGCGGTAGCCTTTATGGTGAATCACGGCCACGAACATTGGCATCCCGGCCCGGAATTTTACTACAAAAAAGGCGGCGGCCCCTTGTTCGACATGGGCCCGTATTACCTGACCGCCCTGGTGAACCTGCTGGGGCCCATAGCCCGGGTTTCCGGATCGGCGAAGAAGAGTTTTGACGCCAGGACCATTACCAGCGAACCCCTGAACGGCACGGTTATCCAGGTAGATATTCCCACCCACATTGCGGGCGTGCTGGATTTTGCCGGCGGCGCGGTGGGGACTATCATCACCAGTTTTGATGTTTACGCTCATACCCTGCCGTGGATAGAAATTTACGGCACTGAGGGAACCCTGCGGGCGCCGGATCCAAACACCTTTGGCGGGCCGATCTACGTGAAGCGTTTCCGGGAAGAGGAATGGTCCGCCATCCCCCTGCTCAAGGACTACCCCGAGAACAGCCGGGGTCTGGGAATCACCGATATGGCGGAGGCCATTGCCGAAGGACGGCCCCACCGGGCAAGCGGCGAAATGGCCTGCCATGTGCTGGACGTAATGCACGGCATCTACGACGCCTCCGCTTCGGGGAGATACTACAACGTAAAGAGCGTCTGCCCCCGTCCTGAACCCTTAAACTAAGCGTGAAGGGGCTCCAAAACGCCGTATTTTGGAACCCCTTTGTTGCCTGTACGCCGGTTCAGAACCTTTATCCTGCCGGCGCATCAGGCTCCTGGCTCAACAAAATCTTGTCGTTGGCCCATTCCCGCCTTTTAATATCCTTGAACCGCTGAACAATGTCCCCGGTAGTGAGCTTCGCCTTTTCCACCGAGTCTATGTCCAGAATGATTTCCCCGTCGTCCATCATGAGGAGCCGGTTTCCGAACTCCAGGGCGTGGACCATGTTGTGGGTGATCATCATGACGGTCAGGCGGTAATCCGCGGCAAAGCGGAGGGTAAGGTCCATGATAAGCTCCGCGTTCCGGGGGTCTAGGGCGGCGGTATGCTCGTCCAGGAGGAGGAGGTTCGGCCTGGACATCACCGTCATGAGCAGGGTCAGGGCCTGACGCTGGCCGCCGGAAAAGAGGTCGACGTTATCTTGCAGGCGATTCTCAAGGCCCATGCCCAGGACCCGCAGCTGCTCCCGAAAAGTCTCTCTCATGGCTTTGTCCAGGCTGATCCTGAGGCCCTTGTACCCTTTTTTGTGGCAGATCATCATGTTGTCTTCCAGGGTCATCTTGCCCGCCGTACCCAGGAGGGGATTCTGGAATATGCGGCCTATGTACCGCGCCCGCTTGTATTCCGCTTCACGGGTTATGTCCCGTTCGGCGGCGTCTTTTTCATCCTTGATGAATATTTTGCCCGTAGTGGGGGTACAGGTCCCGGCTATGGTGTTGTAAAGGGTGGACTTCCCCGCGCCGTTGGAACCTATAATAGTGATAAAATCTCCCTGCCTCACGGTAAGGTTAATGTTTTTGAGGACGTGGTTTTCGTTAACCGTCCCGGAAGCAAAAAACATATTGAGGTTTTCTACCCTAACCATTGGACGCCCCCTGGCGCTGTTTTTTCCGGGGACCGGCCCTGAATCCCGTTTTGGAAATGACGATGCAGAGGATGATAAGAAGCCCGGTGATCAGCTTGAGATCGTTGGCAGTCATGTGGATGTAATATCCGTAGTTCCGGGCAAAGTACATGAGGCCCCGGTACAGGATGGAACCCAGGATCACCCGGAACGTGAGGATGCCTATCTTGTTGGACCGGATGAGGAATTCCCCGATCATGAGGGACGCCAGCCCCGAGACGATCATGCCGCTCCCCAAGTTTACGTCGGCGAACCCCTGGTACATGGCCGCGAAAGAACCGGACACCGCCACTATGCCGTTGGCCAGGGAGATGCCGCACATCTTGAGGATGTCCGGGTTCATCCCCTGAGATATGATGAGCTGGGGATTGGCCCCCAAAGCTCCCATAGACAGGCCGAAATCAGTATGGAAAAAAAGGTCCAGCAGCGTCTTGATGAAAAACACCACCACGATACAGAGAATAACAATCGCGGCCTGGGAGGGCATAAACGTCCCCGCCCATTCGGAAATCCGGGTGAACATCGTGGGAACCCGGAGCAGGGACAGATTCGCCCGGTTGGACATGACCCGGAGGTTCACCGAGTAAAGCATAGTCATCGTGAGGATCCCCGACAGAAGGTCAGGGATTTTGAGCCGCGTATGGATGATTGAGGTAATGAACCCCGCCAGAGCGCCTCCGATAAAGGCTATGCCTATGGCGGCAATGGTGGGAAGCCCTTTGGTGAGCATCACCGCCATGATGGCCGCCCCCAGGGGGAAGGACCCATCCACGGTCATATCGGCGAAATTCAGGATTCTAAACGTAATAAACACCGCCAGAACCATGATCCCGTAAATGAGACCTTCGATCAAAATACCTTCAATCATAACATGCCTTTGATTAGGGAGCCGGTAAGACCCTGCGCAGAGATAAAATACATGCCCTTTATTCTACGCAGGTCTTAACGCATCGTCCAGCCATAAATTGAAACAACAGAACCAGCCGGTCCTGTTGTTTCTGCGCGGGTCTTTACTTGCTCGTCAATTTTCCATTTTCAAAAATGTAGTTCGCCGTGGAGAGATACCGCTCCGGGATGGCGATGCCGCAGGCTTTGGCCGCGTCAAGGTCGAAAAGCATATCCGATTCTGAAGGATCCGTCAGGAACTTGACCGGAATATCCGCGGGCTTTTTGCCTTCAAGTATGTCGGCGACGATGTTCCCCGTGGCGATCCCCGCCTTGTAGTAGTTGAAACCCGAGGCGATCATACATCCGCCGTTCAAAGCCCCGGTAACGTCGCCGGAGAAGATGGGCTTCTTCGCCGCCCCAAACACCTGAATCAGGGAAGAGAGGGCCGAGTATACCGTGTTATCCGTGGTAAGGTAGATGCCGTCCACCCGGTTCACGACGGCCTCCGCCGCCTGCCTGAGTTCCGCGGAAGTGGAAATGGCCTGGGTTACAAGCTGAATATCCAGGGTCTTGCAGGCTTCTTCGACCAGGGCCAGAGCGGAAATAGAGTTCGCTTCTGAACTGGTATAGATGTAGCCCAGGGTTTTGATCCCGGCGATTTCCTTAAACAGGGCGATGTGATCCCCCGTAGGAATGGCGTCCGAAAGGCCCGTGACGTTCCCTTCGCCGCGGGCAAGGGTGGAAACCAGGTTGGCCCCCACCGGATCGGTTACCGCGCTGAACACCACCGGCGTGTCCGTTAAGGTATTGGCCAAGGCTACCGCCGTGGGCGTGGCGATCCCCACCGCCACATTCACGCCGTCGCTTTTGAACTTGTTGGCAATCTGGGCGGCGGTGTTCATGTCGCCGTTGGCGTTTTGAAGGTCAAATACCGCATCGATCCCCCTGGCCTTGAGGCCGTCCTGGATCCCGGTTTCGCAGGCATCCAGGGCTTCGTGCTGCACAATCTTGGCGATCCCTATGCGGATTTGCCGGGAAGAACTCTGATCCCTCCCTCCCGCAGACATGAGGAGAACAGCCGTAAGACACAATCCGGCTGCCGTAATAACAAACTTTCCTAACCGTTTCATTTGTACCATCCTTCCTTAATCAGTACCAATATCATTGATATTGATGTAAATGAGTTTGTATAAAAATACAGGTTTTATACAAAGAATACAAGCCGTAATTTATTTTTTTACGTGAACCGGGCAAAGAGAAAGAAATCCGCTGGATTTTAGTCCGGGAATTAACGCGAATTATTCGCGGGCCTTTAGATTTCATCGAAATCACGTTATAGAAAGATGTCCTGGGGATATATGGGCAGGTCCTCTTATGGGGGGGAGGGGGGGGGAGTAACGCCTCCCCGCGACCTATAAGGGAGGAGCCGGAATGACAGCCCTGTTTGTTTTTGCAGAGATTTCACTGCCGCTCCTCCTTACAGACTGCATGGCTCCAGAAACTCCGCAGGGCTGACCCTGCGAAGCCTGTCAGCCATCCCTTTATGGGGATGGGCTAAAACTTTCTAATTGATGGGACAAAATCGGCTTGGGCCTCAGATGCAGCAGAGTCGTTAGTACCCCCGCGGATCTTGACTTGAAAATTTCCCCCAATATCATCAGTAGCAACGGTATCCAGAGTAAGGTCAAGCCCATTCCTGATTATCCAGAGGTTTCCGTTCGAGGATTCAGTGCCAAAAGGATAATAGCGCAATTCGAACCTTAACTCTGCATTTACAGCCAAGTTCGGGAGCTTGTCGGTGGCGGGGACATTGACAAACGCAGTCGCAGCATTAGTTGTAAAGTCGGCGTAAGGACCAGCAGTATCCCCAGACCTCTTGAGAATAACAGGAGAGAAGACGCCTTCTTTGTTATACAAGACCACCTTATAGTCCTTAATGGTCACTGTGTCGCTGACGCCTTCGGCATCTGCTAAAACATCCAAATCGATGGAATTATAGGTTACGCTAAATGTATCGTTATTAGGAACAATCTCAGGTCCCGCCGATATATTAATAACGTTACTGGAGACTGTGACTGTTCCTGAATTCGAAAGACTCCCAGTAAAAATGAAGTCATCGCCGTCAATATTAGTACCGCTCCAAACCGGCACGACCGGGGTGAGCGATATTGGAACAATATTCGCTTTATTGGCCTCAATATCCACATCCCCATTATAACCGGCTGCCAAGAGGGTCTGATTCTTATACCCCGCCAGGAACAATACCTTATAATCATCAGCTATAGGAACTTGGACAGACAGATACCCGTCACTGGCCTTCCCTGTACTCGTTCGATGTATTCTTGAATACTACCTCGTAATTTTCCGCTAGATACTCTACGGACTTAGGATTTAGGGATCTGCTCCCGTCTCCTATGGCCACCTTTACACTTACCACATCCCCAGATTTATACCCGATTTCAGGCGCTAAAGATTCCTGGGGGGGGGGGGGGGGGGTCAACCTCACTATCCCATGCGCAGGCCCCAAAGACCATCAAAAGCGCTAACGAGAGAACTCCGATAGAAAAATACCGGACCTTTGATTCAGCTTTTTTCATAAAGCTTACTCCTTATTAAACAATTCCCTCTCCATACAAAGAGGGTTTTTTTATAACCGGCAAACCCAAGCTCTTCCTGGACTTTCCCGGCAAAAAACCTGCCCTATTCTAAGCGCAAAATTATTGCCATGTCAATAAGTTATCCAAATAATTCGTTAAAATGAGCGTTAATTCGCGGACAATTTTTTACATGCCCCGGCCTGTACCTTCGACAAAACCCGGCGGCGTAGTATGAAATAACCATACCGGCTTACTATGCCTTTGTCCTGCAAGTCCGGGAATTAAATCCGGATAATTCGTTAAAATGAGCGTAATTCGCGGACAAATTCTTTAGGAAGGTCCGCCGGACTTCAGTCCGCAATTTCACGGGGATTAATAAAGTAAATGGCGCTGCCTTACCCTTTCTAATGTCCGTCTTGCGAATGATGCGTTTACTTTGGGGCAGGGTGCAGCGGACGAAACAGGGCTGGAACTTTTTATCGTGCTCCGCATTGGAAACGACGCAGGCAAAAGGAAGCCGCCGGGCAGGAGATATACTTTTCCAGGATCCAAAGGCTCACGGAATTTCCAGCGCAAATCCCGGCTTTATCTCCCCCCGATTCCCGGCTGCCCCGGACCCCGCAGCCGCCTAAAGCCGCTCTATCTCTTCAAGCGAAAGCCCGAAACTAGCGGCAATGATGTCAGGTGAACCCCCCAACTGTTTCAGCCTCCGGGCGCCTTCCAGTTTTTCCTGCCGGGCCTTCTCCCGCTCCCACAGGACCGCCCTTTCCCACTCCTGCCGGGACTCTTCCTTCGCCCGCTGTACCGCCTGCCGCTTGTCCGCTAATACGCTCTCTACCAATGCGTCAAACATCGTCCTGTACTCCTTCCGCTCTATCAGATCCGTTACCGCCGCTATCTCCTCTCCTGGCGCTTCCAGCCGATCCAACAGCGCTGTTATCACATCTGT
>JAISOQ010000063.1 GCA_031275515.1 Treponema sp.
TTTTCCTGCCAAATTCCGTGAGTCATCACCACTTCCCCCCGGATGCCCCCGGAAAAGGGAATATCCAGCGCCGGGACGACCCCGGCCATGCGCCGGGCGTTGCGGGTGATGTCGTCCCCTATGGTCCCGTCGCCCCGGGTAACGGCCTTTTTCAGGACGCCTTTTTCGTATTGCAGTTCCAGGCTTGCCCCGTCCAGTTTGTACTGAACCACATAGGGCGGGGGTATCTTGGCGGCCCAGGCAAGGAATTCCTCTGGATTGGCGGCCTTATCCTGGCTCCCCATAGGGATAAGGTGCTTTGCCTTGGGAAAACCATCCAAACCATCCGCTCCAATCCGTACAAGGACAGGGCTTGCGGGGGCCAGTTCTTTAAGCTCATCCCACAGAAGATCGAATTCGCCGTCGGAAATTTCCGCCTCGCCGTTGTAATACGAGTCTTGGTAAGCAGTGATAAGCCGTTCAAGGACGGCGATCCGTTCCGCGGCGGCCTTAGGAGCCGTTGTTTTTTTCCGAGCCATGATCTTCCTCAAAGTATAATTCCCAGACCTCGTGGTTTTTGGCAAGCCCTTTCCACTCAAATTCGGTTTTAGGACGCCAGGACCGGGGAGGGGCAAAGCCCCCGCAGGTGTTTCTAAGCCCCGGCGTGGCGGAAAGTTCCTCCAAGGCCCATGCCGCATAATCGGCCCAATCGGTAACCATGTAAAGATAACCCCCGGCCTCAAGTTTCCGGGCCAGGAGGTCCGTAAAGGGCCGGGTAATGAGCCGCCTCTTGTGGTGCCGTTTTTTAGGCCAGGGATCGGGGAAAAAGATGTGTACCGCCGAAAGCGAACGGTCCGGCACGAGTTTTTCCATCACATCCACCGCATCGTGTTCGATGATTCTGATGTTCCGGAGGCCCCGGCGTTCGATTTCCCAGAGAAGCCGTCCGATTCCGGGCCGGTGTACCTCCAGACCCAGGTAGTTTTTGTCCGGGTTTGCGGCGGCTATTTCCGCGGCGGCCCGGCCCATCCCAAAGCCGATTTCGACAGTGATGGGCCTGCCGCTGCCAAAGACGGAAGAAAAATCCAGGGGAACCGGGGTGTCCGGAAAGGGGACTCCAAAACGGGGAAACAGGGCGTCGTAACAGCGTCTCTGAGCGGCGCTCATGCGTCCCGCCCGGAGAACATAGGACTTGATGGTACGGTTCATGGACTTAGGGCAGGGAAATGATGTTCGTAAGCGCAGAGACCATGTATTCCGGGTCTTCCGCCCAGAGCGCCAGAGCCTTGACATTGGAAGGCAGCTTCAATTCCGCAAGCGTACCGTCCAGAATCTGAAGGGGTACGGTATTCACGTACTCCCCCTGACTGTTGTAATAGATGAAGGAATGTTCGGGATACCCCGATTCCACCAGATACCTGCCGTTTTCTATGGTCAAAAAAGGAAAGGGATACCGGGGTTCTTCCGGGGCGTCAAAGGCAAAAATCCGTTCGGATTGTTCGCCTCCCTTATCCACCAGAACCGCCCGGAACTGTCCCCGTGGCAGAGGCTCGTCATCCAGCATGGCGATGTTATGAGACCCGATCCAGGTTTTACCGCTCACCTCGTAGAAGATCCAATCTTCGGTTGTCAGCTTCCAGGCCAGCCCTTCCCGGTCATGGTACAGATGAATTTCGGCAATATCTTCAAATCCGTCGTCGTCTTCCGGCAGGATAAAAAACGAAAACCGTTCTTCCGGCTTACCTTTGCTCTGGTAATAGACCATCTGGAGGGTCCCGTAGGCGATCTTAGGTTCCGTCCGGGAACAGGCGGCAAGGAGCGCGGCGGAACAGAGCAGGGCAAGCAAGCCTTTCTTTATCATGGTTCTTTTACTATAAATGAATAGAGGGATTCTGTCACGGGCAAATGATGCGGCGCACAAGGCAAGGTTATTTAAAAATTTGTCTGCGGATTAGCGCGGATTTAAACAGATGGTGTTCAATAATCCGCGTTAATCCGTGAACCTTTTATTCCTAAAGGGTTATCATACTTTGTAGATCACTACCCTTTTTCCATTTGCGCCAAGTCCTGTTCCGCAAGTTCCGCCATGCTGCCGGCTTTGCCCCACAGGGCCTCCGCCTTTCGCACCCAGTCGCCGAATCCGGCGGGGTTTTCCGGAAAAGCGCAGTAATGCGCGAATATCTTGCCCCCTATGCCTGCCGCTCCCATAAGGCCGCCCAAGGCCTGCATAGAAAGCCCGCCGGAAACAAGTCCTTTGAGCAGTTTGATAAGGAGGTTTCCCTTTCCCTTATCTTTATCATCCTCAAAGATGATGCTGTGCTGAAATTCGTAATCGTTTTCTTCGGGGCTGCACTGTACTGCGCCGGAGAGCATGGCCAGGTTCCGGGCGAATTCGGCCCCCTGAGACCGTATATACCGGACGTTCACCGGCCACGCTGCTTCCCGGGACGGATATGCGCCGTTCTTCATACACCGTCCGAATTCTTCGGCGGCAATGGAGCAGAGACGCCACGCATAGGGAACCCCCTCGCCGCTCCAGGGGTTGGTGATACAGGCGGCGTCCCCCAGGACCACGAAGCCGTCAGAGACAAAACTGTAGGGAGGCCTCCGGTAAGGGGTGCTGCTCTGTTCAATATAATCGAGTTCGTGTTCCGGCATCGCCGCCTGTTCCGCGAACCGTTTCCAGCAGCGCTCCGCATAATCAAAGGAGAGATTGGCCCCTACCCCCATGATGGCTCCCGAAGGGTCCAACTGCGGGGCAAGCCAGGTCTTGTAGTAGGGCCAGGTCCGGGTAACGTCAACTGCGTCTTCTTTAGGGTTCTTTAGTTTGACGTACCGGAGAATCACGTAGAACTGATCCCGCGGACCAGTTACGAAAGTCTCAATCCCGTAATCCTCCGGCAGTCTGGTCCGTACTGCCGCCCCAATCCCCGAAGCGTCCGCCGTAAGCCGGGTTTTGATCCGTATCTCCCCGCCATCCCGCCGCAAAACCGCCCCGGTAAGCCGGTTCTTCTGATCAAAAACCGGGCTTTCGTATTCGGCGTTTAACAGCACATCCGCCCCCTGCGCCCGGGCCCATGCAGACAGCCGCTTCATCAGAGGCGCCCGCCGCAAAACCAGCACATCCGCATGGGTGTTCTTAGGCCATTTGTCCAGGGCAGAACGGAGTATGCTCCGGTGAAAGGTGGTTACATAATCCGGGTCCCCTGGTCCCGGCTCCGGCAGGCCAAACTGTCCAAAATAATCCTGCCCGATATGAATAATATCATAACGGCGGCCCAGGTCCGCCTCGGACGAGCGGTCGCAGACCAGCGTCTTATATCCCTGCCGGGCCATGAGCCCTGCAAAATACAGTCCTGCCGTACAGGCTCCGACTACCAAAACATCGGTATTTTGTTCCATGATCAGCCTCCCCAAATAAATGGTTTCTTCAGAGTCTGAAAGACCCGTACTATGATTGTACTATAACGTGAGTTCGGCAAAGAGGAAAAGTCCGCAGGATTTTTTAGAGTTTATCCGCAAATAAAAACCAACTGATAAAAAAGACATGAAACGAATAGCAGGAAGCGGGAACTACCGGGCACCGCTGGAAAGGCCGGTCACATGAAGTTTCCCATTACCAAGTATTTTGCGGGATACTGTATATTCTGAGGACTGGGTGTCCCTGGCTGGATTTACCTTGCGAATACGGTTATTGGCATGTGATATACGACCGGTTTTCGGGGATTATTGGTAAAAATCCTTTTAAGGCTGCTGCAGGAGGAGGAAGGGATATTACTTAAGGAAGTGATAATAGACAGCAGGACGATGAAAGTCCACCGCCATGGGGGAGGACAAAAAGGGGGTAACAGACCAAAGGGAAGAGCCGGGCAGGAATACGCACGAAGTTTCATAGGGTGATAACCGGTACAGGAGGGCTTGGAAGGTTTTTGTCCGGAGGGGAGATACATGACGTGAAGGCAGCCCTGGAATTGATTGATGATAGAGTAGGAGGGAAGGTGATAGCGGACCGTAATCGTACGCTATCACGCACGGTTTTGGGACAGGCTCTATACAGGGCATCGGCGTTTACTTTTCCACGGGCAAGGAGGGCATGATATACTAAGCCATCATAATTTCCTGGAGGGGAACGATGGAGAAGATAAGCATACACAAACTGGCGCAGGTCATAGATTATCTGGAAGGGATACATGATCCGCAGCGAACGGAGTATGGGAATATCCGGCACAAACTCATAGATAGTATCATGATAGCCTTTACGGCGGTTCTGTGCGGCTATGAAGATTACCAGGAGATGGAGGAGTTAGGGAAACTCAAGCTGGATTTCTTCACAAGTTTTCTGGAATTGCCGCATGGGATACCGGACGAATCGGCGGGTGTTGAATGCTTAAACCCTCGGGAAGTACAGGAGGGGCTGGAACAGTGGCTTG
>JAISOQ010000173.1 GCA_031275515.1 Treponema sp.
CTTATCCGCAGCCAAAGCCTGGCGGACGATGGCGGCGAGGCGACCATAAATGTGCGGGTGCTTATTGAAGAAAACACCGTCATACTGCGGGTTCGTAACGGAGGGAAGAATATCAACCCGGTAGATTATGCCAAAAATTCAAGCGGGGCGGAGGAGGCTGAAGTTATGGGAATAAAAATGCTTTTGGCTGTGGCCCGTACTATTGATTACCGTAATACTTTTGGGATAAATAACATGACAATTCTATTGGAAAGACGGGATCGCCCATTAAAGAGAAATACATGAGAAGGCAGTCTATTATGGCAAAAACGCTGCGGGTTTTCCTTTTGGTGTGCTTTGTTTCGCTTGCGGTCAGCGGGGTCATTGCGATGGTAAGCATCCTTAATGTCCGCAGCCTTACCCTGGAGAGCAGCCATAACATCGGTTCCGCCGCGGCGGACAGCAGCAGAGAATCACTCCAGGATCAGGTCCTGCGGGACACTACCGAACTGGTAACAGCCAACAGCAATCTTATTGATTTCCAGCTTAGGGAAGCCCAGGATATGGTATTGCTGTTGAAAGGTTATATTGAAAGGATATACCGCAGTAAAGAAGAATTCCGTCTCGTCAAAATTCCAAGCTACCGCCAGGTTCCCCCCGGGGAAACAGGGATCCACTGGTTCACTGAACCAGGAAGAATTCCCAACCCGCAATATGTTGAGGATGATCTTATCCGCTCGGGCCTCCTGGAGGAGACCTACCTGCTGGGTAATCTGGAACGGGTAAGCCAGCTCGTCATGAAAATTATGCCAACTATTTCTACCATTTATTTAACAACTGAATCCGGGCAGAATATTCAGTATGACGGAGACGCAGCCCTGAAAGCGGCGTCTCCTTATGCTCCGCCGGAACTCCGCAGCCGCCTTTGGTATAAGGCTGCCCGTGACCGGAACGGCGTCTATATATCCGGCGCTTACCATGATGCCGCCGGAAGGGGCCTGTCCATATCTATAACTACCCCCTTTTCCAATAAGGAGGGTGAATTCACCGGGGTCGTGGGAATAGATATAAAAATTGAAGATTTGGATGAAAGTATCAGGAGAACTGTGGTCGCCAGGAGCGGCTACGCGGTTCTTCTCAATAACGGGGCAGGGGAGGACGGAAAGGAGAGCGGGATTGTCGAGATTGTTTCCGCTCCGGGGTTTAACGGACAAAACACAAACAATGTGGTGCCTTTTTTGGGCAGTAATACGGATTCGATTCTTGCGGAAATGAAGTCCCGGCCCAGCGGCAGCAGCCGTTCAACCCTGTATTCAGAGGGCAGGATGACGGACGTATATGTTATATGGGCGCCGGTGAATCTTCCCAACTGGCAGCTTGCCTATATACTGCCGGAGGAAGATATTCAGGCCCCCGCCGCGGCGCTCTACAATGAAATAACCGGGATGACGGCGCTTACCGTAAAACGCGTTGACAGCCTGGTTTTTACGGCTATATGGATATTCGTCTCCTTGATGATTTTCATCTTCCTTCTGACGGTTTGGCTTGCCCGGCTCATAGCCGGAAGAATAGCGCAGCCTATTATTGCCCTTACCAGCAGCGTAAAGAAGATAGGCAATGGAAATCTGGATTACAGATCAGAAATAAAAACCGGGGATGAAATTGAGGAACTAAGCCTGGGTTTTGAGCGCATGACCGGAGAACTAAAGGGCTATATCGAAAATTTACGCCAGGTAACTGCGGAGAAGGAACGAATCGGGGCGGAACTCGATGTTGCCAGGAGGATTCAGGAGTCCATGCTGCCGAGGATATTCCCCCCCTTTCCTGACAGGCAGGAATTCGATCTCTACGGTTTCATGCTTCCTGCCAAAGAAGTGGGAGGCGACTTTTATGACTTTTTTCTGATCGACCAGGATACCCTGGCGGTTATGATCGCCGATGTTTCCGGAAAAGGAGTTCCCGCCGCGCTCTTTATGGTTATCGCCAAGACCTTGATCCAAAACAACGCCCAGAACGGTCTGAGCCCTAAGGAAGTGTTTGAAAGGGTGAACAACCTGCTCTACAAAGACAACGAGGAGAGTATGTTTGTTACCGCCTTTATGGGATATCTGGACATTCCCAGCGGAAAATTTACCTGCGTCAACGCGGGGCATAATCCGCCCCTTATCAAACGGGGGGATAAATTTGAATGGCTCAAGATAAAGCGCGGCTTCGTTTTGGGGGGTGTGGAAGATATGGTTTACCGGGAGGAGGAGACGACCTTCAATCCGGGAGACATGCTATACCTCTACACCGACGGCGTTACCGAGGCGATGAATACGGAACGTCAGCTTTTTACGGAGGCCCGGCTTTTGCAGGCTGCCGCCGCCAAAAGCGATTGGGATTTACGGGAATTCGCAGTTTCTATAAAAAAGGAAATTGACGCCTTTGCCGGCGGCGCCGAACAGGCTGATGATATTACCATGCTCGCCCTGCAATACTGCGGCGCTGGTAAATGGAAAGAGTTGAAGATTGAGGCTCTCAGCGAAAATCTTGACAGAGTAATGGATTTTGTGAATGTCGAGCTTGAAAAAATAGACTGTCCTCCCAAAACACAAAGGCAGATAGACATTGCCATAGAGGAGGTATTCGTCAATATCGCCCAGTATGCTTACAATCCCGGAACGGGGTTTGTCGTTATACGGATCAGAACAGGTTTTAGTGAAATACGGCTTGAGTTTGAGGATCAGGGGGAGCCCTATAATCCCCTTAAAACCGCAGATCCCGATATTAGCCTCTCCGCAGAGGATCGCCCTATTGGAGGTCTTGGTGTATTTATGGTGAAAAAAATAATGGATACTGTGGAATACCGTTGCGAGGGCAGCAAGAATTTATTGACCCTGACAAAGATGGTCCGGTAACAAAGAGAGGTCTCCCATGAATTATGAGCGAATGAGCTGTCTTAAAGGCCGCCGTACCACGGAAAACGCCGGGCTTACTATGGCGGATATATTACGCCGCCAGGCTCATCCGGGAGCGGAGAATACCGCCCTGGTACACAAGGATTTTTCCCTTAACTACCGCCAGTTTGACCGGCTTACGGACCTTCTGGCGGCGCATTTAGTCCGGCTGGGCGCTGTCCGGGGCGGCAGGATCGGCATTTTGACGGAACGCAATGAGCTGGCGCCTCTGTCGGTTTTTGGAATTATGAAGGCCGCCGCCGTTTATGTGCCTCTAAATCCGAACCTTCCGGCGCAGCGCCTCATTGCTATGGCAGAGGACGCCGGCATAAAGCTGGTGATTGCCGATACGGGACTTGAAAACCGCATCCCCGGTTTTAAGGGAACGGTGGTCAATGGCCGGGAATTTCTGGCTTCTTCCCTGGAGAGCAAAGAGGAAGCCGTTACGCCTGCCCCGCCGCTTCCGGAGGATATTATGGCGATCATATACACCTCGGGCAGTACAGGCAATCCCAAAGGGGTTATGATTAAGCATAAAAACGTGATAGACCAGGCGGCGTATAGTAAAAACCTGGTCCGTCTGGCGCCGGGTGAGGCGGCAGGATCGTACAGTAGTCTTTCATTTGTTATGCATACCATAGATTATTCCGTCTTCATGGCCGGGGCGGCGCTCCATATAATCCCCGACGAAATCCGCCTGGATACCGGGAAGGTCAACGCTTATTTTGAAGCCAGCCATATTGTTACGGCGGCTCTTCCCAGCGGTTTCGGGAACCGCTTTATTATTCAGGAAAAGAACCGTTCCCTGCGGGCCCTTTTCATGGGCGGCGAAAAATTTATGCCTCTGCCGGAATTGTCGCCGGGTTATACGATATACAACGTTCTTGGATGTACCGAATGCGGCGGCATAGTTGCCCTGGGGGAAGTTAAGCCCGGGGAGACCCATATTACCGTGGGGAGACCTGTGGATAATATCGATGTCTATGTGGCGGACCAGAATGGGGAAATAACGGCCCGGGGAGTTACGGGAGAACTATGGGCGGCAGGTTCCCTGGTAAGCGCCGGATACCTTAATCAGGATGAAAAAACTGCCGGGGTTTTTATCAGGAATCCTTTTTGCCAGGAGAAGGGGTTTGAATGGGCATACAGGACCGGAGATTTGGCCCGTATTACGGAAGATGGAAACATCGAAATTCTGGGCCGCCTGGATTTCCAGATCAAAATCAGAGGCTACCGGATAGAGCCCGGCGAGATAGACGCCTGTGTCCGGCGCTATCCCGGAGTTCTTGAATCGGTTACCGTCGCCGTCGAAAACAAAGCCGGCATAAAGCAGATGGTTACCTACATCGCCGCCGCCGATGGAATAGATTCGCAATCTATCCGGGATTTTGTTTCAGATTTTCTCCCCCCTTATATGGTTCCCCGTTTTGTTGAGCGGCTTGATAAACTGCCCCGTAACATGAACGGCAAGGTGGACCGGAAAGCCCTGCCCCTGCCCTCTTTTGCAGACGAAAAAACCGTTGCGCCGGAGACCGAAATGGAGAAAAGGCTCGCCGCTCTTTGGGCGCTTGTACTGGGCCTGGAGGAAGAACACATCGGCAGGGAGGCGGACTTTTTTGATCTGGGCGGAGATTCCCTTAGGGCGGTGATGCTGGCCTTTGAGATTCGGAAAGAATTTGGAGCGGACTTGTCCCCCGCCGAAATTTTCAAATCCTCCCTTTTGCGGGAACAGGCCCTCATCATTGCCGCTCCCCGGATTTTCAGAGCGATCTATGTGTATTCAAGGGCCGGCAGCAAGACGCCCATATTCTTTGTGCATGGCGGCAACATAGGTCCTGAAACTTTTGCCCCCCTGGCGCGGAAACTGCCTCCGGATCAGCCTTTTTACTGTTTTGAAAATCATAATATCTGTAATCCCGATGCGAAGATCAGAGGAATCGTTTCTCTGGCAAAGCAATATATCGAATTTATGAAAGCCCTCCCCTGCCGGTTTCCCTGCATCCTGGGCGGCTGGTCCTTTGGGGGACTGGTCGCCTTTGAAATGGCCCTGCAGCTTGAGCGGATCGGGGAGACTGTTGAACATCTGTATCTGCTGGATCCGAGCCTTGTTCGGGATGATGAAGAAAGGAAACTGCGGGAGAAGATACTGGACCCCGGTAATTACCGGGAGTATCTTGCAAAGGATCCTCTCTTTGAACGGTTCAGGCGATTGGGGCTGTTGAACCTGCTTGTAGAAAATAACAAAGAGGTTTCACAGGACATGTTGGAATATGTTCCCGCCTCCTCTTACCGGGGCGAGGCGACTTTGTTCAAGGCGGCGAAAGCCGATCCTTTAAGTCCCTCCATCCCGCCTGAAACGGCGGAGATTCAGAGACGGCTTCAATATATAGCCGATCAAAAAAAAGCCAACGGTTTTGACGGATACGCGCCCAAACTCCGCGTTATCGGGATTCCCGAAATACACGACAATTTTATGCGGGGAGAGGCGCTGGAGACAATCGCATCGGTCATGGCAGGGGGTATGGTACATTGACA
>JAISOQ010000180.1 GCA_031275515.1 Treponema sp.
GCAAACCCTATTGCCCAGGGATACCGCCAGGGCTATAATAAGTATTCTCATGAAGCAGTCCCAGAGTATCGATAAAAGCTCCCGGCAGTTGGGCCAGGGGGCGATTTTTTTATGCGCCGTCCTTTGGAGTACCAGCGGCTTATGTATCAAACTGATGGACTGGCATCCCATTCTGATTGCCGGAGCGCGGAGTTTTCTGGCCGTCCTGGTTTTAACCGCCGCCGGGTTCCTCAAACCCCGCAGAATTAAGGTAAAAAGCCGCCCGCTTTATGTCTTTGCCGGGGGCTGCGCCTACGCCTCCACTATGATCCTCTTCGTGATAGCCAATAAGCTTACCGCTTCGGCGAACGCCATCCTGCTCCAGTACAGCGCCCCGGTCTGGGCGGCCATGCTCGGCTGGGTTCTCCTCAAGGAGAAACCCCGCTGGGAACACTGGGGTGCTTTGGTTCTGGTCATGGGCGGGATGATCCTCTTTTTCAAAGACAGCTTAGTGCTGTCGGGCAGCGCCTTTCTGGGAAACAGCATCGCCGTTTTTTCCGGCATCTGTTTTGGGGCTAATTCCGTTTTTATGCGTATGCTTAAAGACGGGAATCCCGCGGACGCCATGTTCCTCGCCCATGTATTTACCGCTGTTTTCAGCATCCCCTTCTTCTTCCTCTACCCCCCTGTGGTGAACGCCGGCGCGCTTCTGGCCATCGCATTTATGGGCGTCTTCCAGATTGGCATGGCTTCCCTGCTCTTTGCCTACGGCATAAAACGGGTTACCGCCCTTCAAGCCATGCTGACCGCCATGATAGAACCTGTCCTCAACCCGGTGTGGGTACTCCTGGTTACCGGAGAAAAACCCGCCGCCCCGGCCATTGCGGGGGGACTGATCATCGTGGCGGCAGTGGCGGCTTCTTCATTGATAGGAAAGCGCCGGGAAGCGCATTAAACCGGAGGGGGAGATCCCCGGGACAGCGTCATTTGCTTTTTTTATCCTCAAAAAAATATTCCTGCCGGGCCAGTTCCTGTTCCCTGCCGCTCCAGCGGAGCGTGTTTATCCTTTGAGCCCGGCGTAGGCGATGCCCTCAACGATGTACTTTTGGGCAAGGACATAAACAATCACCACCGGGATGATCGAGACAACCGTTCCGGCCATGATGGCCCCATAGTTCGCACTGTACTGTTCCCGAAAACCTGCCAAGGCAATCTGAATTGTCTTGAGGCGTTCTGAGTCCAGGTAGATCATGGGACCCATGTAATCATTCCAGATTCCGTTGAAGGTAAGCACGCAAAGAGTGGCAAGCCCTGTTTTTGTCAAAGGCAGTATGATGTTCCAGTAAACCCGAAAACTGCTACAGCCGTCTATCTTCGCGGCCTCGTGAAGGCTGTCGGGTATACTCATCATGTTCTGCCTCAGAAGAAACACCCCAAAGGCGCTGAAGGCATGAAGGACGATCAGGGCCGCATGGGTATTGTAGAGGTTAAAACCCTTTACGACAATGAATTGGGGGATCATGATCGCGTGCCAGGGTATCATCATGGTTGCAAGGTACCCCAGAAAAATTTTATCCCGTCCCGGGAAGCGCAGTTTTGAAAAAGAAAAGGCCGCCAGGGAACAGGTAAAAAGCTGAATCGCCGTGATGATGATCGTAAGTTTCGCGGAATTAAAAAAATTGAGAGGATAATTAATGTCTACCAGAACCGATGTGTAATGCCCCAAAAAAAGCGGACGTGGTATCCACTGTATGGGATACGTGAATATTTCCGTATTGGGTTTAAAAGAAGCGCTCACCATCCAGATAAAGGGAACGACCATGATATAGGCCACAAAAAGGCAGATCACAAAGAGAAGCGTCCTGCCGGTAACGGTGAAAACCCGCGCCCGGCGGGCTGCCGTATCCGGGGCCTGGCCAGGGCCCGGCCCTTTTAAGTTATCTTTCATAAAACCCTCACTGCCTTAATCGTCCGTGTTGACCCAGCGTTTCTGCCCCTGCCATTGGATGAGGGTAACAATCAGGATCACCATAAAGAGGAAATAAGCAATGGCTGAACCATAACCCATTCTCCAATCCCGGAAAGCCTCGCGGTAGATACGAAAAACCAGAACCGTCGTCGCCCGGCCCGGCCCGCCCTTGGTGGTGATATTAATGATGTCAAAGACCTGAAAAGACGCGATGACGCTGAATATTGTCACCATAAAGGTTGTGGGAGAAAGCATAGGCCAGGTAACATGACGAAAACACTGCCAGCTTCCGGCCCCGTCTATGCGCGCCGCCTCGTAGAGATGGCGGGGAATATTTTTCAGCCCCGCGAGGAACATGATCATGTAATAACCGGCCTGTTTCCAGACCACCACGAGAACCACGGTGATCATTGCCGACTTGGTTGAAAAAAACCATTTGGGAAGCATTTCGCCGGGCATTCCCAGAGAGGAAAGAAAATGGTTTATCGGCCCGTTATTGGCGTCAAAAAGAAGCATAAACACACAGCTTACCGCCACGGCGGAAGTCAGGTTTGGGAAAAAGTAGAGGGTCTTGAAAACATCGGCAAAGACAATGGCCTTGTTCAGCATGAGGGCCAGAAGCAGGGCCGCCAGTATGGTCAGGGGAACGCTTGTCAGGGCATAGAAAAGATTATTCTTCAATGCCGCGATAAACTGGGAATCCCGGAACATCCGGGCGTAATTGGACAAACCCACAAAGGATGCCCCGGGAAACCCGCTGTAATCAGTAAAACTGATGACAAATCCCATAACGACCGGGACGGCGATAAAAACAAGGAACCCAATAAAATTGGGTATGAGGTACAGATAACCTGAAAGCGCCTCCCGCTTTTCCATGGGAGACATTCTTTTGTTCATGCTTCCCTCGTCTTACCGGAAGTTATCAATGATCTCTTTTCTCAAGGTATAAAAATTGGAGAAGGCCTTGTTCAGGTCCTGCTCTCCCAGCAGGTAGAGTTCGATTTCCTGTCTGAACGCATCGGCCAAAGAGTCGTAATAAGGCTCGGTGGTCTGCTCCTGGTTTATAATCGAGGAAAAGCGGTACTCTACCCCCGGAACCGACACCAGACGCTGGTATATATCCTGGGCATCCTTGGTGGGATAAGCGGGAATAGCCTTGGCATTGGCGAATACCGCCGTCCCTTCACCGGAAGTCAGGGCCCATTCGATAAACTTGTAAGCCTCCTGGGGATGGGCGGAGCGGGCGGAGACGGCAAAGAAACCTACGGACCCGGCTGAAGAACCATTGGGAAGTCCGGGGAATACCGGCAGGGGAGCCGCGCCGTATTGAAAGGGCGTTTCCAAAAGGCTAAACGTCCAGTCCCCGTTGATCATCATATAAACGTTTCCGGCGGCAAAGAAAGAGTTGATATCAAAGGTTCCCACGCTCATTTCCCCGATGTCGGGGTGGCTGTGATCGTCCACATACATGCGATGCAAAACTTGGGAATACTGGCGCGTCAGGGGCATGGGTTCGGCGGCGGTTAGATATTCGGCCCCCGCCACGGCTCCGAGGTTGAGAACCCAGGGAGGACAAACCCCGCCCCAGTATTTCTTTCCGCCTTCGGTATAGGTGAGCTGCTTGGCCAGATCAAGGTACTGATCCCAGGTGAGGTTTACCGGATAGGGGATACCACGGGCGTCAAACAGATCCTTGTTATAGTAGATCATCCAACAGGAACCGGTAGTGGGAAGGCCGTAGTATTTGCCGTCCTTGGCCGCGCCTTTGAGGGTTGAGTCCCGGATGGGCGTCAGATCAAGGCCCGATTCGCTCATATAGGGCGTCAGCTCCTTCAGGGCATTGTTGGAGATGTACTGCTGAACCGGCGCGGGATTACGAATCCAGAAGGCATCGACATCACTTGAACCTGAAACCAGAACTTTGATTTTATCATCATAATCATTATTGGGGGTGTAGTTGACTTTGACCTGGAAGCCATTGTTCCTGGCGTTAAAGGCCGTAACCAGGGGATCTACTTCCCGCGACATATCCGAGGCGGTATGGAAATTAATCGTAACCGGCCCGCCGGATGGAGCCTGCCTGCCGCCCCCGGCAAATACCACGACGCCTGCGGCGAAAAGCGCAAGCACGACAAACACTGTCTTTTTCATGTTCTTCTCCTTGACAAGAAATATTACGCTTGTCCGGCAGCCCGGCTGGGCTGTCGAACAAATCTATGAGTCTGTCCCAAAACTTCAATTTTGGGACAGCATCCTTTTAATTCCCCGTTCTTCTTCTGGTACTTTGCCGTTCCCGAAGTATGCAGGGAATTAATCGCATAGGAAGCTCTTCGTACTTGCCGTTCAATTTGGCAATCAACTGACTGACGGTAATATCCATGATAGATGTACTGTCCATTTCAAAAGCAGTAATGGGCGGGACAAAACAGGAGACTGAACCTGCCGATGAAACAATGGCGACGACAGAAACATCATCAGGGATTCTGCGTCCGCTTTTTTCAATTCCTTTGATAAGACCGGGAAGAGCCTTGTTGTTCATTATGATGAAGGCGGTTGACCGCGGACAGTCCGTTAATATGTTCTCTGTTACCGCGCAGACATCCAGGGGATCGGAACTACAGAAATATTCACTGCCCTGTATGTCAAAATTACGGCAGAAATAGCTGAACGCCTCGTGGGTACGGACCACCGGACCATATCCGGCCTTGAGGGATTGCTCTGTCTGATTTATAAAAATCACCCGGCGGTAATCCAGATCTTTCAGATAGGAAATACAATTCATCATGGTGGCGGAAAAATCAATATCTATGAAAGTTTCCGCACTGTCTTCTTTGTCTCTCCCCAGAAGTATGAATGGGATATTCTGTTCCCTAAGAATGTCTATCCGCATATCATTCGTATGAACTTCCATCAGAATGAGTCCGTCTACCAGGGACTGCCCGATAAACTGCTGGAGTTCTTCCCGGGAATTGGTCTGCATGGTCCAGATAACCAGGTAATACCCCCTGCGGGCGGCGCTTTTGGATGCCTGTAAAATCAGCTCCATTTCCGAAAGGTCCAGCCCGTGATCCACATAAGGAAACAGGATGGCAATAATTTTACTTTTTTTACCGGAAGGGCGCCGGCCAGCCGCATGGGGTTTGTAGTTTAACTGCCGCATGGCATTTTCGATGGATAGTTTTTTTCCCTTGGAGATTGGACGCATCCCGCTCATGGCATAGGATACCGTACTTACCGAAACCCCTGCCATAGCCGCCACATCTCTAATTGTCGCCATGAACATTCCCCATATTCGTCGAATATTTTATCGAACAATTCGACAAAATTTAATTATACAGACCGTTTCTTAATCCGTCAAGCAAAATTTTTGATTTTACCGTTAATAAGTGATCCTGCCCCCTCCCCCATCAGACCGGTATTTTCCCGCTCAAGGTTACCGGCCCCCCGATGAAAACACCCCTAATCCCCCCGTTTTGCCTGCAAACCCTGGCTTCGATAACACCGCCTGGCTGCTTCACCTCCAGGCGGTGTTCGCCGCTGCCGAAACTGCGGGTTTCCCAGACCGCAAGGGCTGCGGTCCCGGAACCGCAGCTTGACTCAAAGACCAGGGAATCCGTAGCGGCGACGTATACCGCCGGCGTCATGAAACGCCTTGCCGTGTCGAAGAACATCACCCCTGTGGCGGCGGGACGCCCCTCCTTCCCCGGACCGGCCAGGTCCCGGCAGCGCTTTTCAACAGCCGCCTGTATCCGGCGAAAAGCCGTTTCTCCGGGTTCGGTATCCGGGACAATGGCGTGAACTATGCCGTCAAAGATGATAAGGGGAACATCCCGGACTTCCATCCCGCCGGCCCCTGCATTGATACGGTCTATGGCAGCAGGCTTGGGGATTTCAACCTCCGCCGTACCCGCCTCAGTATCAACGGCGACGGACACAGGGGTATCCAGGCCGGAAATCTCGATGGTAACCGGAACGCGGCCCCGAAGCCCCGTTTCCCGGGCGACAAACAAGCCGAAGCTCCGGGCGGCGTTGCCGCAGAACTCGCCGCCCATCATCTCAAGCCGCCAAAGACGGCGGCCCGTTTTTCCAGACCCTGGAGGCAGAACAAACCCCGCCTGCTCCGCCCTGAACCGGGGATCCGCAAGGAGCCGCCGGGCGGTTTCGGCCCGCCCTTCCCGGTCTCCGGGATCGTCAAGTACGAAAAGGGTGATGTTTTTCGCCGGATCGGCGGCAACAATTTCCATTGCAGGGAATCCTTAGGGGCTGTAAACCACCCGGCCCCCGCAGATTACGGCTTTTATGCCTACAGGCGGCAGAGCGCAGGTTTCAAGGCCGTAGCCGGCCCTGTCGGTTATAGTTTCGGGATCGAAGAGGCAGAGATCGGCGTCAGAGCCTTCCCTGATGCGGCCTTTTTTCCCAAGACCCAGGCGGTTTGCCGGCAGGAGGGTGAGTTTCCGCAGCCCTTCCATGAGGGAAAGGCACCTTTTTTCCCTGACGAATTCCCTGAGGAACCGGGCGGGACTTCCGGCGGCCCGGGGATGGCTCTTCTTTACCCCCCCGGCGTCTATGGACATGATGGCGTCGCTTCCCAAACATACAAAGGGAAGCCGGTAAACCGTTTCGAGGTCCTTCATGGGGATGGCGTTGTGGCAGGCCACGGTCGTTTCAGCAGAGGCGTGGCGCAGTTCCGCGAAAATTTCCGGCGTACAGTATTGGCCTGCCAAAGGACCGGAAATGATTTCCAGATCCCTGACGCCGAAGTTGAAGTCCTCAAACCCCTTGTCGAAAACCGCGGACCGGATATACGTGGCCCAGGTATCGTAAGGGTACATGTCGGCGCATATATCGGCCCCGGAATTCTCGATAAACCGGGAGGTAATTTCCAGGTTGTTTCCGCCGCTGGAGACGCCGTAGACATTGGCGGCATAGTGGGAGATTTGGAGGGCCGCGCCGGTAATACGCGAGGCGGAGATCGCTTCCTCCACGGTTTCAACCGCCCGGGAAGGCGTATCGTACCGCATGTGTACGGCAAAAAACCTGCCCCGCTCCCTGACCGCTTCGCAGAGGGCCAGGACTTCCGCAAAACCCGTCCCCGGACAGTATTGCAGTCCAAAAGACACGCCCAAAGCGCCCTCATCCATAGACTCCAGGGCCATGTCCTTCATCCTGAGAATTTGGGACGAAGAAGCGGCGTCGTAGTCCCCTATGCCGAGAGTCCTCCGCAGGGTGGTACACCCCGCTAAGGTAAAGCAGTTTATGGGGAGCGCCTCTTTTTCAAGCCGGGAAAGGTACTTCCCTGCCGGATAGTTGCTTTCCCCGCAGTTACCGCCCAGGATAGTCGTGTTACCCGTGGCCGCGGCGCAGGCGGCCACCTGCCGGGGAAAACGGAATTCCCCGGCCTTCTCCCCTTCGGCGGATTCCTCATGAATGTGAGGATCGATGAACCCCGGAGAAAGGACCAGCCCCCTGCCGTCAATTTCCTCCGCGGCCTTGAGGGCCTCCCGGCTGAGGGCGGCGATACTGCCTGCCTTGACGCCGAGATTGAGAACTTCCTCCATCCCGGACTCGGGGTCCATGATCCTGGCCCCGGAGACTACCAGATCGAATTCCAATCAGAAACCAATCCCTATGGCAAGGGCGATAAAAACAGCCTGGGTCAGGAAAAGCCAGAGGAACAGGGGTGCCAGCCACTTCCACCAGCTGGTCACCTTGACGCCGCCTATACCGGCCATAACCACCGCAAAGGCGGTAGGCCACAGGATATTGGAAAGCCCGTCGCCGAACTGAAAGGCAAGCACCGCAACCTGGCGGCTGATGCCGAGAATATCCGCCAGGGGCGCCATAATCGGCATGACCGTAGCGGCCTGCCCGGACCCCGAGGGAACAAGGAAGTTGAGCAGGGTTTGAAATACCAGCATCAATTCCGCCGCCGCCCATTTGGGCATAGAGGCAAGGGGCGCCGACATCCCGTACACCACGGTGTCAATGATCCGCCCCTCTGTAAGTACAACCCGTATGCCTCTGGCTATACCGACCATAAGACAGGCGACAGTAATATCCTGGAGACCCGCAATGATCTTCCTGACAAACTCGTTGGGGGTCCAGCCCATGATGACGGCGACGGCCATAGACATCAGCAGGAAGGCCGATGCGATTTCCCCAAAGTACCAGCCCCAAACCTTGACGCCGATTACGAAGATCGCCAGGGTTGCGAAAAAAACCAGCAAAACCAGCTTCTGGCGCAGGCCGAATTCGTATCGGGCAAGGGACTTTTCATCCATAGCGAATTTGCTAAAGTCTTCTCCCTTTACCAGGCTCTTTGAAGGATCCTTCTGAATCATCAGGGCATAGCGGACCATGTATAGAGAAGCCACGGCGATCATCGCAATGTGGGCAACAATCCTGAAGGCCGCGCCGGACAGGTAGGGAAGTTCCGCGATACCCTGGGCAACGCCGACGGTAAAGGGGTTCATGGCGGCCCCCGAATAGCCCATGCCAACCCCCAGGGCGACAATGCCAATGCCTATCAGCGCGTCGTAACCCATAGCTATGGCAATCCCCACAAAGATAGGGATAAAAGGCAGGGATTCTTCAAACATCCCTATAGTAGACGCCGCAAGGCCGAAGATGATGAGGAAAATGGGAATCAGCGTGACCCGGGCTTTGCCTTTCAAAACCTTGAGGAGTCCCGAAACAAGTCCCTGAATGGCGCCGGAGGACAAAAGCAAATTGATAGAAGCAAAAGAAATGAAGATAAAAAACACAATATCCGCGGCGTCCACCATCCCGTCGAAGATGGCCTGGACTGCCTTGAAAAACCCCACAGGGCTTTTGTCTACCGTATGAAAAGTACCGGGCACTACCACCGTCCGCCCTGCGGCGTTCTGGGCCCGGTCGAACTCACCCGCCGGCAGTACCCAGGTCAGCGCCGCCGTCACCATGATGATGCCCGCAAGCAAAATGTAGACATGGGGCATGGCCAACTTCTTTTTCTTTTCCGCTAAATCCGACATACGCTTCTCCTTCTCCCTTAAAAATGATCTCCTGACGCGGATAACCGTCGGAAGCCGCATTAACTGCATAATTATACAACGATTATTCACATTTTGCATAGCTAAATTTTGAGTCTTTTGTCCATCATGAAGGGTTAAATCAGCCGCAGGCGCGGTTTTTTAATTAACCTAAGCTCGATGGATATAGTAACGGTCCGCGAATTTTCATGAATTACCCGGATTTAATTCGCGTTAATTCGTGTAATTCGCGGATTTGCAGGACAAAGGCTTGACAAAACCATAGTAAGCCGGTATGGTAATCCTACTACTAAGCCGCTTGATTTTGTCGAAGGGACAGGCTGGGGCATTTAAAAAATTGACCGCGAATTAACGCTATTTTTTACGAATTATTTGGACAGCTTCTTGACATGGCAATAATTTTGCGCTTAGTATGGGGCGAGTTTTTTGCCGGGAAAGTCCGGGAAGAGCCTGGGGTTGCCGGTTATAAAAAATCCTCTTCTTGTGGAGAGGGAATTTTTTCTAAATAAGGCTCCAGGCAGGCTTTACAGGGTCAAGTCCTGGGGAGTTCCTGGAGCCATGCAGTCTGTAAGGAGGAGCGGTATTGAAATCCCTGCAAAAAACAGCGTTTGTCATTATTATTTTGGCTCTCTCCCTTATGGGCTGCGGAGAGGCGGGCAGCGTCGGCATATTTGTCTCGGATGATGAGGATATTCAGGGAAAAGCCGCCAGCGCCGCCGAGTCCCTCTTTCTGGTCCCGGTTCACCGGGAATACCACGAATCTTCCGCCTTTGCCAAGACCGAAGATCATCTTTCGGTGTTTGTAGTCTACAGTTCCGGCGTTACCCGGAAGGTTCCCCTGGACGAAATCGAGATTATACTGGAAAAGACCATCCTTGCCGATGATACCCCCTATTCATTTAAAAGCGCCGGGGAAAAGCAGGTGGTGGTAAACTACGGAAACTTAACCGCCCAGTATGCAATCATCGTCCGATCCAGTACGGAAACCCCTGACGGGCTGAGTCCCTCCACCCCATCCGGGGGGACTTCTGTTGGCATAGACATTAAGTGGAAGTAGGAAGGCGTTGTGGCGGGGGGGGGGGCGGGGGGCGGGGG
>JAISOQ010000211.1 GCA_031275515.1 Treponema sp.
AACCAGAATATCGACTATACCATGAATATGAACGGCCTCTTTCTGGAAAGCCAGGAAGCCAGCATCCGGGCCCTGGCCGCGGGTTATTCCTATCCGGCGGATGTTATCCAGCGGGCCTAAAACGTAGCCCTGGCCACCGGCCGGCCTTCGCTGGTGGTTAAGACCTCCTCGCCCCTCACCGTAGGGGGACCCCTGAGCCAACCCCTGATAGACAAGGCAAAGGTCATTTATTCCGAGCTGATCCGCTGCGCCCCGGCCCAGTTTGACAGCCGCTGGGATGCCCTGCTGGCCGACTGGAAGACTTCCGGCGCCCAGGCGGTTATTGACGAGCGCCGGGCAAAATATCCCAACTAAAAAATTTAAATTGCCCTAAAATGAGGCGGTTTCAAAACTTCACGTTTTGAAACCGCCTCAATTAATAAGCCCCCTGCTGTTTGATTTACGCCGGTTGAACCTGTATGCAAGATGTTCTCAGGAACGTGAATTCGACAAAGAGAAAAAAGTCCGCGAATTTCCACGAATTATTCGGATAAATTAGCAATGTCAACAAGTATTGAACTTTCATGTTTTAATCCTTCTTCTATTCCCACCTGTACTTGTGTTGATATTCCATCGTATCTTGTATATATTGGCGCACAAGTTACCGTTGAAAATTTTGAATCGATTAATATTTGTCTGCTGACGATTATAAAAATCCTATATTCCCCTGGATCATATTTTGATCCATAGATAAACACGATAAAGCTCGCCGCGTTTCATTTGCCTGCCTGGTAAAGAAGCGCATCTTCGGCCTCTTTGTTAAGATAAGATGATGCTTTATTTATAATATTCAAATCATCTTGATTTCGTTTTTCCCTTTGTAATAGTTCAATATATCTCCACAATGCTTTTTCGATAAAATTAGACCTGTTTCCAACCGAAGTTATATTATCCAACTGGGTAAGAATTTCGTTGGATAATGTTACAGAAGTCTTTGTTTTCATATAGTTTTGGGACAGCCTCTGACGTTACCCTGATAATCCGCAGCGTATCCTTTGTAAACCTTCCCCGCTCACATATTCTGCGCCGGAACCGCAGGCGTTTCGCCCTGCGGCGCTTAGGTCAACATGCCCTGGAGAATCGACATATAATCGTTAAGGTACATGGCGTATTCCGGGGAACCCACGATTTCCACGCAGCCCTGTTCCACCCCTTCTACGAATCCCACGTCTTTAAGGAGCACTTTGAGGGCTCCGGCGACGGAGAAGAAATGGAAGAGTACGAAAGGGCTGCGCCGGGTATAGACCCCGTGGCCGGATTTGGATTTTCCCGCTTTGACCCTCAGGTACGCCGCCACTGCGGGTTCCGCTCCGGGACCGCCGGGGCCGTCAACCAGGAACTGATAGATCCGGTCCGGCTGGCGGCGGCACCATTCGGCCATGCCGGGGTCTCCCAGTTTGTTGTAACTGGAAAGCGCCCGGGTGATCATGTAGAGGCTCATCTTTACCTTGAGTTTCTGCCTGTCCGGATCTTTGGGCCGGCTGGAAGGCATCATGATCATCAGGGACATAAGAAGGGAGAAAACCTTGATCAGGGTTCCCGGCCTGGAAAGGCCCTTGACGGCGGGAAGGGCCGCGCCCCCCCGGAACATGGCGTTCATCTTTGCCACTGTGGAGAAGGTCAGGGCTATATCGGGATTTTCCGCCGGCCCCTGGACCACGGAAAAAGCGCCGTTGTCAAAAACCAGATGGCAGGCGAGGAAGGTTTCTTCCCCGCCGGGATTTTTAGCCCCTATCTGCACCACCGCTTTGACCTTGGCAAAACGGGCCTTCATGGCGGGGTCGTCCTCCAGAACAACCTGCATCACCGGAAAGGCCGCGTTAAAAAACAGCCTTGCCGTCATTATGTCAACTGCCGTTGCTTGTCCAGTCATCTTACAGCCTCCTTGCGGCGGGGAGCGCGGACCTGCGGGTCCTCATTCGTCGTTCCAATCTTCGTCGGCCTCGAATTCCATGCCCATCATTTCCCTGACTTTATCGACGATACCGTTGCTGTCAAGGCCGTAGTGGGCGTAGAGATCCTCCGCATACCCTATGGCGGCGAATTCATCCTGGATGCCGTGCTTCCTGAACACGCAGCCCTTGCCGGATTCGGCGATAACGCCTCCCACCGCGTCCCCCAGGCCGCCCAGGACATTGTGTTCTTCCACCGTAAGGATACGCCTGGTGTCTGTCACCGCTTGCAGGATGGCTTCCCGGTCTATGGGCTTGATGGTATGCATGTTGATGACCCGCACTGAAAGTTTGTCCTGTTCCGCCAGTGTTTTGGCGGCCTGGACGGATTGAAGCGCCGCTATGCCGCAGCAGATGATGGTAATATCCGTACCGTCCCGCATGACCGTGGCCTTGCCTATCTCAAAGGGGTAGTCCTCGTTTTCATAACAGGGAGGCTCAAATCCGCGGCCTATGCGTATGTACACCGGCCCCGGTATGTCTATGCAGGCCCGCACGGCCCGGCTGGTTTCAATGCCGTCCGCCGGGACGATTACCGTCATGTTGGCGATGGACCGCATTACCGCCAGGTCCTCGGTACAATGATGGGTGGTGCCGGCATGTCCGAAGGAGATGCCCGCATGGGTGGCGATTATCTTGACCGGCAGATTCTGGTAGGCAATATCCGTACGGACCTGTTCTCCGGCCCGGAGGGTGGCGAAAATCGCCATTGTCGAGGCAAAGGGGATGAGCCCCGCCTTGGCAAGCCCCGCGGCTATGCCCATCAAGTTCTGCTCCGCAATGCCCACGTTGAAAAAGCGATCCGGAAAGGCGTTGGCGAAATGAACAATGGCGGTGGTTTTTGCCAGGTCCGCGGTGAGTCCCACGATACGGTCGTTGGTTTTTCCCAACTCCGCCAGGGTCCGCCCGTAAATTTCCCGGGCGGTCATAGTAGCCGAATCATAACAATTCCAGGTGGTTCCGGTGGTAATCTGGGCCATTATTCGCCTCCCTGCATAATTGATGCCTTGGCCCTGGCCGCCAGTTCCGAATCCGCGGAACCGTAGTGCCAGACCACGTTGTTTTCCATAAAGTCTACGCCCTTGCCCTTGACGGTGTTGGCCAGGATCAGAACCGGCTTGTCCGCCGCAGCCCAGGCCCGGTCCAGAGCCGCCGCCAGTTCCGTAAAGTCATGGCCGTTCACTTCGATAACTTCAAGCCCAAAGGCCCGCCATTTGCCGGCGAAGGGTTCCAGGCTCATCACGTCCTCGGTTGCGCCGTCTATCATCAGACGGTTGCGGTCCACGATGGTGATCACGTTCCCCAGCTTGTAGTGGGCCAGGCTCATGGCGGCTTCCCAGACGCTGCCCTCGCAGCATTCGCCGTCTCCCAGCAGGCAGACCGTTCTCCAGTCCTGCTTGAGATACCGGGCCCCCAGCCCCAGACCTGCGGCCATGGACAGGCCGTGCCCCAGGCTGCCGGCGGATACATCGCAGCCTATGACTTTGTTGCTGTCGGGATGCATGGCAAAGGGAGAGCCAAAATGGTTAAAGGATTTAAGGTCTTCTTCGGGGAAGTAGCCTTTTTTTGCCAGCACGGGGATATACCCCGCAGCCGCGTGACCCTTGGAAAGGATAAAGCGATCCCGTCCCGGCCATTGGGGTTCGGCAGGTTTGACGTTAAGGTATTTAAAGTAGAGTATGGTGAGTATGTCGGCGATGCTCAGAGCCCCCCCTATATGAGCGCCCCCGGACCAGAGAACCACATCCACCATAGTAAGCCGCAGTTCCCGGGCAGTCTGTTTAAGCGCCCTGCATTCTTCAGCGGTAATAGGCATAGAGTACCTCTTTTTGGTAGGAAGATTAATTTAGTATAAACGCCATTTCCGGGAGAAGTCAAATAAAATATTCGCCCCCGGGGCAGCGCCGTTTACGTGCTGATCCTCTCAGAAAAGTCCGCGGATTAACGCGGATTATTCGGATAAACCGCGTTAATCCGGGTAATTCGCGGGCAAATTTTGAATGGCCTTACCCCGCCGCTTTCTTCCGCTTCCGCGCCGCTTCCAGACATTCCCGTTTAAAGATCGCCACTGACAGTCCCCGGTACTCAACCTCTTTTTTGAGGAGGGCCGCGTTGGACTCAATACACTGTTTCTTCGCCTCAAGTTCAAGGAGGTGTTCGCTGTTGAGCCCAAGCCCCAGGATAAGTTCCCTAAGCCGGGAGGAGGGGAGTATGGTCTTCTGACACCCGGTCATGGCAACGATGGAGTTGTCTAGGATGATCAGGGTCATGGGCGTGTCGGAGGCAGCCGCATCAATAAGGGCGGTGATTCCTGAATGGAGGAAGGTAGAGTCCCCGATGACGCCTATGGCGTACTTGACGCCTGCTTCGGCGGCGCCTTTAGCCATGCCCACGGAGGCTCCCATACACACGATGCTTTCGGGGACCGCGTAAGGCGGCATGGCCCCCAGGGAATAGCAGCCTATATCGGAAGTTACCGCCACGGAAGGATGGCCTTCCGCCGGATCGAGTTCCGCAACCACCCGTTTGATGGTCTCGTAGCTGTCGCCGTGGGGACAGCCCTGGCAGAGCTGGGGGGGCCGGCCCGGCAGCCTGGGGATCTCTATAGCCGGAAAGCGTCCCGTCTCTCCGGCCTGGCCGGGAGAGAGGCCGCCCGGGCCGCCCGAGACGATGGACGGTCTTGGCGGCAGTCCCAGGCCCCGGCGCACTACATCCGGGTCAAGCTCGCCTGTACGGTTTATGGTTCCGTCTAGTTTGCCGGAAATCCTGATGTTCCGGGGCAGTATCCCCCGGAGCCTTTCCTCGATAAAAGGCTGGCCTTCCTCGATGACCAGGGCTTTTCCGGCGTCCCTGCAAAGCCGGCGTATGGCTTCTTCCGGCAGGGGATAGGCGCTTATATGGAGGCGGGCCGGCGTCCTGCCGCCCAGGGATTCGACAAAATCCTCCCGGTTTTCCTCGTAGTAGTTGCCCCCTATTCCCGCCGTGATGATGACAAGGGAAGTATCCCGGCCTTCCAGTTCCAGGGCGGACGCCCGGTGAGCCTCGGACCATTTTTGTATGTCCTTTTGCTTTTCAATGAGGGAGAGGTAGTTCCGCCGGGCGTAGACAGGGAGGAGCATCCACTGGGTCCGGTCCTCCGCCTTGGAAAGGGGGTTTTGTCCCCGGCCTTTTGACAGGACAACTCCGGCGCGGGCATGGGAGAGCCGGGTTACCAGGCGCAGCAGTACCGGTACGTGGAACCTTTCGGAAACGTCGAAGGCTTCCCGGGCCATATCGTAGGCTTCCTGCTGGTTTCGCGGCTCCAGGCAGGGCGTCTGGGCGAAGGCCGCATAAAACCGGGAGTCCTGTTCGTTCTGGGAACTGTGCATCCCCGGATCGTCCGCTACGGCGATGACCAGCCCTCCCTTGATGCCCAGAAGCGCCCCATTGATAAAAGGGTCGGCGGCTACGTTAAGGCCCACATGCTTCATGGTGACCATAGCCCGGCGTCCGGCGAAAGACACCCCCAGGGCGGCCTCCAGTGCGGTCTTTTCGTTGGCAGACCAGGATGCGCGGAATGTATCCGCGCGGGGTCCGCCCTTTTCGTTTTCGGCGATGAGATATTCAAGAATTTCCGTGGATGGGGTCCCCGGATACCCATAGGCGGCGCTCAACCCCGCGTGAAGAGCCCCCAGGGCGACCGCTTCGTCTCCCAGAAGGGCCG
>JAISOQ010000311.1 GCA_031275515.1 Treponema sp.
TGCAGTTTTTCAGGCTTTCAGCCTGCGAACCGGAGGTTCGGCAAAACTGCAAATTTCAAGGTTGCTTTCCCAAAACTGAAGTTTTGGGAAAGCCTCATAAAATATGCTTTTTCAGCCAGATAATGAGATCCCGCGTAACTTCATCCCTGTTGGTTTCGTGTAAGGTCTCATGCCTGGCATCGGGATATAATACAAATTCAAGGTCCTGAATTTTAAGGGAACGATAAGCATCCACCAGGGCAGTGGGGCTTGTACCCATGTCCCCCACCGGATCGGCGCTGCCGGAAAACACGTAGACCGGCAGGTCCCGGCGTATGCGCTCCATCTGCTCACTCTGGTGAATCCGGTTGAGGAGGATTACCATGTCCCGGTAAAAGCCGGAAGAACAGCGCATCCCGCACAGAGGATCGGCGACGTATTTGTCCACCTCTTTGTCGTCCCGGGAAAGCCAGTCAAAGGGGGTTCTGTTGGGACGAAAGGGCCTGTTGTAGGGCTTGTCTCCCAGGGCAAAGGCCAGGGCGGACTTCTTTCTGCACCCTTTGAGGGCGGCAATCAACGTTAAGAACGCCGGGGCCATCCTGATTTTAAGGCCGTCAGGCCCCCGGGTTCCCGAAAGTATACAGCCGGAAATATGCCCGCCGTATTCCTCAATACTGCATTGGACGAGAAAGGAACCCCAGGAATGACCCATAAGAAAAAGCGGCTGCCCGGAAAGGCGTTCCCTGATCCTGATGTTGATTTTTTCTATATCGTCCACCACCCGCTTATGAGCCTCCCGGTCGCCGCAGTGCCCCAGGAGCCCTCCCCGGCCAGGATCATTTACCGCCGGGTCCGCAGTCTTTCCATGACCCCGCAGATCCGCAGCCCAGACTTCAAAGCCTTCCCCGGTAAGACATCGGGCAAAACGGTCGTATCTAAGGCCGTGTTCGGCCATGCCATGTACAATATGTACCGCCCCCAGGGGTTTCCCGGAAGGAACCCACCGGCGTAAAAAAAGCCGGGCGCCGCCGCTTGCCTCGAACCATTCTTCCTCGACACCATTTTCAGGAGCCGATACCGATCCAATCATAACCCCTATTGTACCCTGACTGGTATTATTCTGCAATGATGCTATACTGGAGTCCTTCATGATACGCGGTGATTTTTTTACCGCTCCGGTGGAACGTCTTGCGGCGGGGGGAGCGGGGATAGTACATCGAAACGGACAGATCGTATTTGTAGATTACACAGCCCCCGGGGACCTGATTTCCGGCAGGATCATCGAGGTTCACAGGACCTGGGCCCGGGGAGAACTTATGGAAGTTCTGGAACCTTCGGAGGATCGGCGTATTCCGGTCTGCCCCCTTTACGGGACCTGCGGCGGATGTTCCCTCCAGCATCTGGACTATCCATCCCAACTGCGGGAAAAGGAAGGCATACTCAGGGACGCCCTGAGCCGTATCGGGGGAATCTCCTGCCCGCCGGTGGTAAAAATCGTCCCCTCCCCGGAATACGGGTATAGGAACCGCGTTCAGTTCCACAGTATCCCCGGAACAAACCGGCTGGGGTTTAAGGCCCGAAAAAGCGGGAAGATCCTGCCCCTTAAAGACTGTCCTGTGGCGGATGAGGGCATCCGGCAGGCTCTGAAAAAGCGCATCCCCGCGCCGCCGGGAAAACGCCGTTTTACGGTCTACTCCCGGAAGGGCGTCCTGCTTTGGGAGGGAAAAGACGGGCCGGCGGAAGTGGTTCTCCAAGATCGGAATATCCTTATGGAAGCGGGGGTGTTCTTCCAGAGCAACGCCGCCGTTCTGGAAAAGCTTATCCCGGACTTGCGCGCCGCCGCCAGCCGGGCGGATCCCGCCCTACCCATAGCGGACATCTACTGCGGCGTGGGAACCTTCGCCGCTTTCCTGGGGGAACGGTTTCCCCGCATAGACATGGTGGAAGCCGATGCCGCCGCCCTGGACCTGGCCCGGAAAAACGTCCCTGGTTCCCTCAGACGGTACTTCCCCCTTACCGACGAGGAGTGGGTAGGGGAAATACGCCGGGACGCCTCCGCTGCCTACGGTTTTGCCGTGGCCGATCCCCCCCGCCAGGGGCTTTCCCCTTCCCTCAGACAGTGGCTTGGGGAAGAAGGCCCGCCTATTCTGGCCTATGTATCCTGCGATCCGGCTACCCTGGCGCGGGACAGCGCCGCCCTCTGTGCGGGGGGATACTGTCTTGAATCGGCGGCCTTCTACGATTTCTATCCTCAGACGCCGCATGTTGAAACCCTGGCGATCTTTGTCCGCCCAGAGAAATATATGCCGCCCTTATCGGGAGATTCCTGTGATATTCTCTAAAAAAGCGGAGCAGCTACCAGGGTTATCCGGCCGCCTTATTCCGGCTTTTATTATCTTCCTGGGACTTATCCTCCCCCTGAAAGCCCAGGAGACGACCCCCTATGCCTGGAAGCAGGCGCTGGGCGGGATGGTTCTGGGAGCGCCTGCGGTTCAGGCGGATTCGGTGACGACGGTCTGTGACGGCGGAAACCTGATCTCCTATTCCGGGCAGGGGGACTTACTGTGGAAATATTATGCCCGGGGCCGTCTTTCCCCTTACCTCTCCCGTTCTCCTGAAGGGACCAGCTACATTTGCAGGGCCAACGGCGTTCTTATCGCGGTAAACCGGGCTGGCCGGGAACTGTGGCGAAAAAATCTGGAGACCGCCATCTCGTCCCCGGTTCTGGTAGGCTGGGACGGCAGGCTCTTCGTGTTCACCCCGGAATGGGTACGGTGCTTTACCGCTTCGGGGTATCCCCTTTGGTCCCGGCATCTGTCCAGTCCCGCAGCGCTCCCGCCCAAGCTGGACCGGGAAGGAGGCATCCTGCTCGTTCTGGAGGATCGGGAACTAGTGGAAATAAGCCCCTTTGGGCGCATCGCCGCCCGGCCCCTTGCGGCAATGCCCTCTGCGGCGGTCCCCCTGGCCCTCTTCCCGCAGGAAGAGGGCGAACCGGTTCCCGAAGGAAAGCCTGTCTTGATTCTCACCGGGGATGGCGGGGCTGTCATCTCCCAATGGGGAGCCCCGGAAATACGCCTTCCGTCTCCGGGGGGCGTCCCTCTGGCGGCTGAGGGACGGGGGGACAAGGCGGCGGCGGCGTTCTCTGACGGCAGGCTGCTGTTCCTGGGGCTGCCCGGCGGCGAGACGCTTTGGTCGGGCGAAACCCACCTGGCCGGGGAACAAGACGCAGGGGAAGTGAGGATTCTCTACAACGGGGGAGGAATCTACGTCCTTTCCCAGTCGGGAGCGACGGGTTTTTCCGAATATGGCAAGCGGCTCTGGCTCATCAGGATTACCGGCGCCGCCGCTGTTCCCGCTTTCAGCGATGACGGCTTTCTGTACTCCGGCGGAAAGGACTGGCTCCTCTACGCCTACCATCCGGAAGAGCGAATTAGGGACCAGGAGCCTTCTTTTTACGGAAGCCCCCCGGAAGGAAACTACGGGACCGCTGACCCCCGGCCTTCGTTCCGGAGGGAGGATGGGTACTTCAACTTTGATGACGATGCGGTAAAGGCCCGGCTTGACCATATCAGCCGGATGATACGGGCAGGGACCGTGGGAGATGAGGAACGGGAGTTCCTTGCGTTCCTCATGGAAATTGCCGACAGCATGAGCGCCGGTCCTTCCTGGGAAATCCCATCCCACCCGCTGATCCAGCCGAACCGCCGGGTAGAGGCGTTAAAACTCCTGGGCTGTCTGGGGTCCCGGGAAACCATTCCTTTCCTGGCGGGCCTCTACCTCCGGGACCGGGACGGCGCGATCAGAGCGGCAGCGGCGGAAGCTATTGGCCTTATAGGGGTGGATCCCGAAGGCCACGCGCTCCAGGCTTTCAGCGCCCTGGTCTTTCCTGTTGTCCCGTACCAGGACGAGAGGGCCCTAACCGCCACCGCCGCCGCCGTCGGGGCGCTCTGCCGCTTTTCCGGCCCTCCGCTAAGCGAGATGGGGATTAAGCTCCTTATAGCCTTGGGCCAGGATAACCGCCCCAGGTCGGTGCAAACCCGTGCGCGGGAGGAATTGGCGTCCCTAAGATAGGGGCCGGTCT
>JAISOQ010000326.1 GCA_031275515.1 Treponema sp.
AAATCCGTATAATCCCCGGACCTTTTATCTTATGTAAACGCATATAGACTAAAGCCGGCAACCTTCTTTCTCTATTGCCGAACCCGCGTTAGATTAACTCCGCCATGCCGCATTATACATTAGGGGATAAGTGCGAAAGACTTTTAGGCTTGTAATACCAGACGGTCCTGCTTTACGCTGCCGGCGATTATACCGTGAAGGTGCAGACGAAAGTCCTCAGGCAGTAATGCGGCCAGCTCTGCCGCCAGGGAAATGGACGCTTCATCTTCAATCTGATTAAAAAAGAGAATCTTTCTGCCGGCGGCGGCGGTAAAGAGGCTTTTTCCCCTGCTCCCTCCGGCGATTACCTTTGCAAGATGTTCGATTTTCAGCGCATTTCCGGCGTCCGCTCCGGTGAGGTCGCAGAACAGGGTAAGCCGATGGATAAGCTCCGCCGATACCGGCTTACCCAGCGGCCACAGAGGAAGGACCCCGATGGTGACTGTGGCAAATGGCGGAACCACCGGCTCATACTCCGCCCAGCCTTTAAGGGGCAGGCCGCGGGAACCATCGCCTTCGATAAGAACCAGATCGTAAGCCGCGATACGTTCAGCAAGCTCCTCCAGCGGCAGGGCTTCGAGTTTGCCCGTCCTTTGATTGAGCCTCCCAGCCGTGATGATACCCGGCAGTGATTCTGTCTCTGCCGGCGGGAACATTTTTGTTGTGGTGGTGACAAGAACACTGCGCGGCTTCAATGCAAAATACCGGGCTAAATGCCAAATGAGAGAGGTCTTCCCTCCCGAACCAATAACAACGGCCACAACCGGGCCGGTATTGCCGCCCCTCCCGGCCCCGAAAAACTCCCGGTCAAACCATTGGACTAAGGATTCCACGGGACAAATGTCTCCCCATTCCCGTTTATAAGAGGATGACGGTATATGCCCTTGACATTTTGGCCCAGCAGCGCTGCTGTCTTTTCCACATCCTCGGGATTTACCCGCAAGGCTATGCCGCAGGCCGGACCCAGGCTAGGCGGAACAGGCATCGCCTTCACATCAACCCCTGCGGTGAGGAGCGTCCGCTCCCCCATAATCGCGTCATGGGTACTATGAAAGATAAAAATGAATTCTTCCATGCTTCACTTCCGCATTGTTCATGTGTTCATTATTACAGATTGATGAGCCTTCCCGCTTCTCCCATAGCAGAGGCAATGGCGTACATATTCGTCACGTTCCCTATTGCCAGCTTTTCCTTGAGCCCGTAAAAATCCAGGCATGTGCCGCAGCTTGAGACGATGGTTCCCCGGGATTCCAGCTTCTGAAGGTCGGCGATGACAGTGGAACCCTGGGTAGTAAGTTTTACACCGGAATTGAAAAAGAGTAAAGTTTCCGGCGGGTTATCCATCTCTGTAAGGGAATAGATGAAGGCTTTGATGAGAATGGCGCCCAGGTCATCATCACCCTGGCCCATGGTGTTTTTGCCTATGGCCACTACAAGACCGCCGCTTCCCCCTCCCCCTGAAGGCGCAGGGTTTGCAGCAGGAGTGTTGGTTATGGTCACCAGGATGTTCCCGTCATCCTGCTTTTCAAAGGAAGACGGACAGCCTAAACCCCCGGCCATCTTCTCAAGATTCTGGCGGCTGATGTCGTTATCGACCAGTATCCGCACTGTTTCGCCGGCAGGCGTTTTCCGCAGGGCCTTCCGCGCTTCAATCACCGGAATAGGACAGGGCTTGCCGAGCGCATTAATAATATCCATACTGTTTCTCCTCTATAATAACGCATAAAATGTGTACTTTTAAGCGCCGCCGGAGCTTAAAGAACACTATTACTGTCGATATTTCCCCGGGACTTCAGTTTTGAGGGAGTCTCGCCTACACTATTAGTACCGCAACATCTTCCCGTTCAACAACTTCCCCGATAATCGCCGCCGCCGGATCGTCCTTTCGTATGGCATCGCAGAGTTCCTGCGCCGCTTCCGGCTCAACCGCAATGAGCAGCCCCCCCGAGGTCTGGGGATCAAAGACAATCTCCGCCAGGGCCGGGGCCAAGGCGGAAACATCAGCCTTGCCTTCCATATAATTACGGTTCCGCTGTCCCGCAGCCGTGGCGTAGAAACTCTCGGCGAATCCCATCGCCCCGGGGAGTACAGGCAGGGATGCGCCGTCTATGACCAGGGTGTACGCCCCGCCCGCCATTTCCGAAGCATGGACCGCCAATCCGAATCCGGTAACATCCGTACAGGCGTGTACATACGTGTAGCTGCCGGAAGCATTAAAGGCGATCATCTTTTCCGCCGCCCACCGGTTAAGCCGCTCCATAGAATCCGCCGCTGTCTTGACAACCGCCTCATCCGCCTCGCCTGCGCGGAGAGCCGCCATGATAAGCCCGGCGCCCAGAGGCTTGGTAAGGATCAGGGCGTCTCCTGCTTTACAGGTATCGTTGCGGAGTATACGCCGGGAATCAACAATGCCCGTGACCGCAAGGCCGTACTTGGGTTCATGATCAAAGATGGAATGGCCCCCGGCTATCACCGTGTCCGCCTCCATTACCTTGACAGCCCCTCCTGCAAGAATGTCCTTGAGGATGGAACGCTCCAGCTTTTCGGGGAAACAGCTCAAGTTAAGGGCGAACAGAGGTTTGCCGCCCATAGCGTAGATATCGCTCAAGGCATTAGCCGCCGCGATTTTGCCGAAAAGAAAGGGATCGTTCACCATAGGGGAGAAGAAATCCACCGTAGAAACCAGCGCACGCTCATCATCGATACGGTATATTGCGGCGTCGTCCCTGCCGCCAAATCCGACGAGGAGAGCCGGGTCCTGCTTTACTTCCAGGGCCGCAAGAATATCCGCCAATTCTCCGGGTCCCAATTTTGCGCCGCAGCCGCCTGATGTACAATTAGAAAGCAAACTTGGGAGGGGCTGCCGGTTCATGGAGAGTAGTATACTACGCCTTTTGGTTCCTGGCAAGGCGCATTGCCTCATTAAAAATGTTACCCAAATTATACTGGGGACGCTCAAAGAAGGGCGTCCTAATGGGGTTAAACATGAAAGAAAAACAGGCGGTGACACGGGAATATAAAGCCCGGTATCAAAAGGCAAGGAAAAAAACGAAGACGGCTCTGCTCGACGAATTCATAGGGCTCACCGGCTATCACCGGAAATCCGCAGTCCGCCTCTTACATGTCCGGCCCGTCAAACCGGTCATGATGTATGCGGGCGGGAAGGCGGTAAAGCTCAAGCCGGCAAAAAAGCGGTCCGCCAACCGTAAAGGCAAGCGGGTCTATACCGATGAGGTCATTGACTGTCTCCGCCTGGTCTGGACCTTCTTCTGGTTCAAATGCGGTCGGAAACGAAGTTTCCGCAGATCCTGGCCCCCTCATGGGGCAGCAGATGCCCTATATCGCCGGCTGGCCGGCCTTCAATATTACCCCCGGCATCGCTGAAAAATTCAAAACCATCAGTCCCGCGACTATCGACCGGCGCCTCAAAAAAGACAAGGACACGCTCAGGTTGAAGGGGAAAAGTCTCACCAAACCCCTTCATTCCCTGAAAAGCCGTATCCCCATACGGACCTTTTACACCAGCGAGGAGCGGAAAAAGCCCGGTTTCTGGCAAATCGATAC
>JAISOQ010000070.1 GCA_031275515.1 Treponema sp.
CGGCCCGAAACATTGGGGTCAGACCCCATCACAAGGAAGGGACCGTGCATGAGGCTGTACCCGAGAGAGAGGCGTCCGAGGGAGAGAGGCGGGCGGCCCGAAACATTAGGGTCAGACCCCATCACTGGGAACCGGCGGCCAACCCCGCTTTTTTCCTTACTCCCCCCTTTCTCCCCGCTCCCGCCCCCGGATAAACGGCGGAATCCGCCCTAAGTCCCGTACCAACCGCCATTTCTGCCCCAAGCTGAACTACAGCCAAATTTAGCAGTAAGAAACAGGTATAGCCCCAAACCAACGTCATTTAATCCTCAAAAAAGTCCGCTGGCTTCACGGATTATAGGACTTTCAGTCCTCAATCTTTAACGGTAAATAGTATTATGCCGGCTTTCCCGAATCAAAACGAATCCTTGTTACCATCTATGATCCAATCCATAAAATTCCGCGCTAACCCCTGGACAAATACCGCTGTCTTGGTATGGACCCCAAGGGGCCAATAAAGTATGATTCTCCTATGAAAGTTTGGGTCAAATTCTTAATTGGGTCTCTGATGGGCTTGATCCTGGGTTTTCTGCTTCCCCAGGACAATCAGTTTATCCTGAAATGGCTTGCCTGGCTTGAGGGCTTCGCCATCAGGATAGGGCGGTACGCCGCTGTACCGGCCCTGTTTTTCTCTATGGCCATAGGGATTTATGAACTGCGCCAGGACGGCAAATTCTGGACCCTGTTAGCGCGGTCTTTCCTGGTGATGACAGTCAGTTCCGCCTTCGTCATCGCTTCGGGGATAACCGCTGCCCTGCTTTTCCCGCCGGGACGTATTCCTATTTTGATTGAAGAACAGGTTGCGGCGGTTTCCCTGAAAATACCGGAAAGCATCATAGACGCCTTCCCTTCCAATATGTTTATAGCCCTGATGACCGACGGGGTATACCTTTTTCCGGTGTATGTCTTTGCTTTCTTCCTGGGCATAGGCCTTTCCTACGATAAAACCTACTCCAAGCAGGTCATCTCCCTGGTGGATTCCCTGTCCCGGATTTTTTACCATATTATTTCCCTGTTCTCGGAGATCCTGTTCCCGGTACTCATCGCGTTAAGCGCCTATTGGGCGGTACGGTACCAAGGGATCATTCAAACCGGGGTGTTCCGGGATCTGCTCCTTCTGTTGGGGGGCCTCAGCGTAATCCTGGCCTTTGGCATCTTTCCCCTGTTCCTCTATTTTACCAAACCCAATACCAACCCCTGGGCGGTGCTTTACGGTTCCCTGGGACCAGCCATAGCCGCATTTTTTTCCGGGGACATCAACTTTACCCTCCCGGTCCTCCTGCGGAATGTGAAAGAAAACCTCGGCGTCCACAGGCGGGCCAATACGGTTTTACTGCCCTTCTTTGCCACCTTTGGCCGGGCCGGCAGCGCCATGGTGGCGGCAGTGGCGTTCATCGTGATCATCAAGTCCTATTCCAGCCTGGGAATATCCATCCCGGAGGTAATATCCATAGGCCTCCGGGCCCTCTTAATATCGGTTCTCCTGGCCCGCCATCCCGGGGACGGGGCCTACACCGCCCTGGCAGTACTCAGCCTGGGGTATGGCCGGGGTTTCGAGGCGGGCTACCTCATCCTAAAGCCCCTGGCCTTCTACCTCATTGCGATAGGAACCTTCCTGGACGTGATGATCAGCTCCTTCGCCGCCTTTGCCCTGGCGAAAGTCTCAGGCTTCCAGGAGAAAAAGAGCATACGGCATTTTATTTAACATGGGTGCGAAGGAACTGAACTCCGGGGGGTCCGGGGGGCCTAAGGCCCTCCGGCGGGGGTTATGGGGCGGAGCCCCCGCCTTAATTCCGCCTGCTTGCGGATGATCCCGGAGCATACTAAACTACCCTATGCTTTCCATCGTTCTTATCGGGTTAAGCCTCGCAATGGACGCCTTTGCGGTGTCGGTTTGTTCGGGAATGTCCATCCGGGGACTCAGGGTCTTCCACACGGTCAGGGCTTCCCTGCTGTTCGGCGTCTTCCAGTTTATCATGCCCGTGGCCGGCTGGTTTCTGGGGAAAACTTTCAGCTCCTATATTCAGGCAGTTGACCACTGGATAGCCTTCGCGCTCCTGGCTGTTATCGGAGGGAAGATGATCTGGGAAGCCGGGCAGCAAGCAGCCGGGCAGCAAGCGGACATCCGCAGCTTCAAGGTACTCCTGACCCTGGCAGCAGCACCAGCATAGACGCCCTGGCGGTGGGCCTGTCTTTCAGTATCCTGAATCACGGCATCTGGGGACCCGCAGCCCTCATAGGAGGCGTCACCTTTGGGGTCTGCCTTACAGGGTTTGAATTCGGGCGGCGCATAGGCCGTCTCTTTGAGCGGGGCGCCCGGATGCTGGGAGGATTCATCCTCATCGGCATAGGAGTCAAGATACTGATCGAACACCTGGGCGGGGCTTGAATCCCCGCTAAACCCGCCAGACTACAAAGCTCTGGGGCTCCAGCGTGAAGGTTCCCGAATCCAGGCTGCCCTTCCCGATGGAGAATACGCCGGTTCCCCCGTCAGGGACGGGAAGCCCGGGAATCCGCGCCGTTTCGGAAGACGGGTTCAGGCCCATGACAAAGGAACCCCGGCGGTATACCGCCGGACGGCTGCCCTTTTGGGCGTAGAGGATCTCCAGATTCGGTTTGGACTGCAAATCCCCCTGGGCGCGCCGCAGACGCAGCAGGGCCTTCACGGTGTTGAGCAGCGACTCCGGGTCCTTCTCCTGGGCTTCCACCGTCGGGGCGTCCGGGGAGGGATCTACCGGCAGGTAGAGCTTGTCCGCCGGGGCTTGGGAAAAGCCCAGGTTCCTGCCGCCGCTCCACTGCATGGGGGTCCGGGAACCGGTACGGGTATAGCCCCCTTCTTTGGTAGGCACGTTGAGGTACTTCATGCCAATTTCATCCCCATAGTAGAGGAAAGGAACCCCGGGGAGGGTGAAGATCATCCCGTAGAACAGGGCCAATTCCCGGGAAGCAAGGCCGCGGCTTATCCGGGACGTATCGTGGTTGCCGGTGATCAAGCTGATGAACCCGTCGTTTTTGGTGTTTTCGTACCAGGGCATATACTGCTCCAGAAACCGGGTAATATCGCTCCGGCTGTCCTTCCTGAAATAGCTCGTATCCTCCCCGATAGTCCCCTCTTTGCTCACGGAATAGTTTCGTACCAGGCTCTTGTAGCCGCCCCCTTCGTGGTCCAGAAGAAAATCCATGTGGAACCCGTTTTTCAGGGACAGATCGGGACGGCTCCATTCGGACACCAGGGCCGCTTCCGGGTAGGCGGCGTCGAGCATAGCCCGGATGTCCCGCCAGACAGCGGAGGCGCCGCTTTTGTCCGCATCGTCGTATTTGACCAGCGAATCGGCCATGTCCACCCGGAACCCGTCGCAGCCTGAGTCCAGCCAGAAACGCATAATATCCTTCAAGGCTTCCCGTGTGGCAAGAGAATCGGGATGATCCGTGGGAAGCTGCCAAGCCTCGGAGGGATTCAAAAAACCGTAGTTCAACGCAGGCTGGCATTTAAAGAAATTGATGACATATACCCCATTCCGATCCGCTTCCCCGGCTATAAAGCGGACAGTCGAATTGCCCCAGTAGATCCAACTGTCCGACCAGATATACCGGTTCCGGTATTCCGCAGGTTCGGCCTTTTTGCTTTCCAGGAACCAGGGATGCTCCTCCGAGGTATGCCCCGGCACCAGATCCAGCAGGACCCGTATGTTCCGTTTATGGGCTTCCGCAAAAAGCCGCTTAAGATCGTCATTGGTCCCGTACCGGGCGGCGGTCTTTTTATAGTCCCGTACATCATACCCCGCATCCTTGAAAGGCGAATCAAAACAGGGGTTGATCCACAAGGCGTTGCAGCCCAAATCCCTGATATAATCGAGTTTCCGGATTATCCCTTCAAAATCCCCGATTCCGTCCCCATTGGCGTCTAAAAAAGACTGGGGATAAATTTCGTAAAAAACCGCATCTTCCAACCACTTTGGCATAGAATCCTCCTCGCTGTCTGACGGCGCCGGGCATTGATGACAAACACAGGTATTGCGTAACACCGTCTATCAACTATAAGGGGCTTATTGAAAATCTGTCAAGGGGTTTTCGGATTTATAAAGAACCGCGGACCGCCCGGACAAATCCGGTTCTATACACTGCGCATTGCCGGGGTTTATTCTTCGCCTTTCCGGGCCGGGGATCAAAAAACCGCCAAAAACAAAAATTTAACAAAAATTGAATTGACATCTTTCCGCATTTCTGATAACATCTCTAATATGTTATGAGCGGGTTGCCGTGATTATCGGACCGTTGGTTTGATTTTTACGGAGCGTCTGTAAAGTCTGAGAGGAGGTAAATGAATGTCCGTGCTTTATTTAGATAGTATAACTGCCATTTCCCCCGCCCCCCCCCCCCCCCCCCGCCGGGGCGGGGGGGGGGTAGAGGGGTGTTTGGGTA
>JAISOQ010000080.1 GCA_031275515.1 Treponema sp.
TGGAATTGGAAGCTTATGCGGAACATCTCGAATTTCAGGCCGAATACCAGCTGACCGCCGAACCTTTGAAAATCGACGGGGTGATCATCAAAAAAAATGCGGAGGTTAAGATTGAAAAAAACATCGCCCGGATCTTCAAAACCGTCAACATCCTGGAATACAAAAGCCCGGAGGATTATTTTTCGGTCTATGACTTCTATAAAGTCCTCGGCTACGCCTATCTTTACGCCGCGCTGAACCGTCTGCCTATGGGGGACCTGACCGTCACGGTGATAGAAAGCCGGTATCCCCGGGAACTTTTTAAATATATCCGTGAGGAAGAACAGGGGGAAGTGACAGAAACCTCCTCTGGGATCTATCAGGTTAGGGGGTACAGCATGGACATCCAGATAATAGAAAGCAAAAAACTGCCCCCCGGGGAGAATTTGTGGATTCGGGGGCTGAACAGGGACTTGCAGGCGGAGATTGCCGGTGCGATACTGAAAGAGAGCCGGAGGAAAGGCGGCAAAGCCCGGATGCAGGCATATTTATATGCGGTTCTCAAAGCGAATGCGAAAACCCTGCGGGAGGTACTGGAAATGGCAGATCAAGAAGCAATAACCCTGGACGAAGTGCTGGAAGAAGCCGGCCTGACTGTCAAGTGGGAAAAACGGGGCGAGGAGCGGGGAGAAAAACGGGGAAGAAGAATAGGGGAAAAGTCCGGCTGGGAAAAGGCCATAGAATTGTTAAAACAAGGCTATACAGTGGATCAGCTGGAACAAATGGTCTCTGAGGGTCCTGCTTCTTTCTAGCCTTTACCGTCTTCGATTTGGGTACAGCCTCATATCTATAGCGAATGCGAAAACCCTGCGGGAGGTACTGGAAATGGCAGATCAAGAAGCAATAACCCTGGACGAAGTGCTGGAAGAAGCCGGCCTGACTGTCAAGTGGGAAAAACGGGGAGAGGAGCGAGGAGAGAAACGTGGAGAAGAGCGGGGAAGAAGAATAGGGGAAAAGTCCGGCTGGGAAAAGGCCATAGAATTGTTAAAACAAGGCTATACAGTGGATCAGCTGGAACAAATGGTCTCTGAGGGTCCTGCTTCTCTCTAGCCTTTACCGTCTGGGGTTTGGGTACAGAGGCAACGGCATCCATATTTGCCGGCCCCGAAAGAGGCCGGCAGGAAAATTCATTCTGATTTGACTCAGTTTTGAACAGGCTTCGGTCTAACGGCCGCTTTTTCTCTTATTCAAACCTGAAATTTTGCGCCTCCCTCAGTTATTGGCGTTCTTTTTATACCGCTCTACCCGTTCGTCCGCGATGACCCCCTTCCAGTTAAGGCCATAGGCAAAGTCGTAGGCGTGGCCGCATTCATCGGTATAAACTTCCATGTCCAGGGGTATATCTTCGCATTGGGCTTCTACGGTTTCCATGTTTTTCGGCATCTGGAAGGGAAGCAGGGCCTGGGGTTCCGCCTTGCCGCTGAGGAGTTCCAGCAGGGCCCGGGGCTCCACCGAAAAGGAAAGGAGTATGGCATCCGCGGCGCCTTCAAATTCACCCGCTACAAAGGGGTTCCGGGTTTGGGCCAGTACAATCACCGGCTTATCCCCCAGCTTCTTCCTGGTGTCCAAAATCATGTCCAGGTCCGGCTCGTTGTTGGCGGTTCCCGTCTTACCCCGGTAGGAGCGGTTATCGGAACCGGCGATGTTTTTCTCCCGGGCCGTATCCGCCCGGTAAGGGCGGTATTGCAGGCTGATGGGCAGATAGCCCGCATCCTTCTCGTAGGCGCTGCTCGCGGGGGATTCGATAAAACAGAGCGCGCAGTCCGCTGCGGCGGGATCATCGGTCAGCTCAAAGTAGTCCTTCACCAGGGCCGGAGCCACCGGCGTCACATCCCGGGCGGGACTGGGGATGCCGAACCAGTTTTTGCCGGCCCTCACATGGCGCTGGGGAATATACACCCTGGTTTTTGCCGCCAGGGGCAGGACGTTGTTTTTATTTTTCAACAACACCACGCTGCGGAGCTGCGCCTGGAAGCCCAGGGCCACAAAGTCCTTGTTTCCCGCTATGGCCCGGCTTTCCCCAGGGTCCAGATAGGGATTCTCGAACAGGCCGGTACGGAAAATGTTGCGGAGTAGCCGCCGGGCGGACTGGTTGAAACGTTCCCGCATAAAGGCCTCGCCGTGTTCCCGGACCCCCATAGCGTAGGCTTCCAGAACCGGGGCGGCCGCGTTATTCCCCCCGAACTGATCCACCCCTGCCATAAGCACCTTGTAATGCCGCTCCGCCACCGAGAGGGTCTCCACCCCCCAGCTTTTACCCCCGAGCATGAAGTCGATAGGGCCGGGGTCTGCTGTGATAAGCCAGTCAGTGCAGACCACCCCGTCATAGCCGTATTTTTCCCGTAAAAGATCGGTGATGATATAGCTGCTGTAGGAATTCCCCACATTTTCACCGTTTTTGGTGTCGATTCCCCAGGAGATGGTGTAATAGGGCATCACCGCCGCAGCCATGCCGGTTTTTCCTTCCAGCTTAAAGGCCCCCTCCACAAAGGGCTTGAGGTGTTCGGCGAAATTGTTCCCCGGATACACCGCATATTTGCCGTAACCGAAGTGGGCGTCCCTGCCGGACTCCCCGGTACCGCCGCCGGGCCAGTGTTTTATCATGGCGTTTACGCTGTCAAACCCCCAGCCCCCTGAAATCTCCCGGTCCCCCTGGGAACTCTGAAAACCATCGCAGTAAGCCCGTGCCATGTCCGACGCCAGGGCGGTTCCCTCCCCTAAGGTCCCGTTAAAGCGGCCCCACCGGGGCTCAGTGGCAAGATCGATCTGCGGCGACAGGGCAGTGGCGATGCCCATTGCGCGGTATTCCCGGGAGGCAACTTCCCCGTAGCGGCGCATCAGAGCCGGGTCAAAGGTTGCGGCCAGGCCGATATGTTCGGGCCAGGTGGAAATATCTCCTCCGGCGCCCAGGTCGAATTCGGCGGTAGCCGCCGGAGTATGCCGGGGGTCGGAGCTGATGTTTATGGGAATCCCCAGGCCGATAGATTCGACAAAAGCCTGGGCCTGGTTGTTCCATCTGGCGGCGGTGGGGGTGTCCTCCACCATAGCGATAAGGACATGCCGCACCTTATCATCCTGGAGGAATTGTTTCTGTATATCCGTCAGATCGTAAATATGTTCCCGGGTATCCGGTATGTCCTGCCCTGGATACATGAGGGCCGCCATGGGGTTCCCCTTACAAATGGTTTGATGAGCGCTGTAAAGCATGAGCCCCGCGATTTCTTCAATGCTCATCCGGGAAACCAGATCTGCGATCCGTTCCTCCCAGGGAAGCCGCCAATCCTCATAGGGGTCCAATACCCCGTTCCGGTTCAGATCTTTAAAGGCATATCCGGCCTGTACCAGAATATGATCCTCAAAGCCCGGGCCGATGCCCAGAACGGCGCCTCCCTCATTGATAATGATCGAATAACCGTCCTTTTGTACCCGTTTCCATTTATCTGCCATAACGATACTCCCTATATCATAGATGTATCCATGTTACTACAGGCTGCTTCCGGAAGCTATCACAAAATTGCTTACTTTGTGGCATTCTGTTGCTGAAGCCGGCAATTTGTATTTTGAATCCTCTTTGTTTATAAATAACGTGAGTTCGACAAAGGAAAAAGTCCGCCGGACTAACGTCCGCAATTACCCGAATTTATCCGAATAATTCGTGGACCTCCTATGATTTATGTCAAGGGAATTCGTAACTTTAAAGTTTTCCCTTGCCGGCTCCCGGCCCTCCGCAAACGAGCTTAGCTCGCTATTGCCTCTCGTTCTTTCTCCTGCGCCGATGTTTGTCCGGTAAATCTCCGTACTTTACTACCGTCCCGGATTATCTACCCGGGGGACTAATGCCCGTAATATCGTTGAAACCGGAAGGCGGGTCCTGAAGGGTACCCACAGCCGCTCACTACGGCCCTGGGCCTGGGGCGTATGGGCGGGAATGGATATACCCAGTTTTTCCATGATACGATCAAACTGGGTCTTGTCCAGGGTTCTTCCGGCCAGTTGCTCCTGGATAGTCCGGTTTTCTTGTGAAATGATACTTTTGTCTCTTTCCAGTTTCTCAGCTATATGGGAAAGCGGCATCCTTAAATGGGAAAGAATGGCTATGTCTTCCCGTTCCTCAATAGTCAGACGGCTATACTTTTTTGGCCCCTTTGGGATACAATTTTTCATAATGGAACTTCCGGGTATGGTTTTTGCTCAAAACACATTGTACAGGTTTTTCCGTTCGGAGAAGGGACTGTCGTCTATCCCCTCTGTTTTTGTTGCACTTCGTTATTGAAGGCGGAACTTGTTAATCACATAAATATAGAAAAATATATTGACATATAGGCATTATTGTGAGAATATTAAAGGAATCTCTGAAAGCTGAAATTTTCAGAGGTTCCCTTATATTTATTGTGTTGTTATAAAAGGAATTCTTTGATGAAAAGTCTTTCAAAATTGGCATGGCTGATTTTTTTGTGTTTTGGATTGGT
>JAISOQ010000017.1 GCA_031275515.1 Treponema sp.
CAAACCCCGGACAATTCAGGCTATTATCTTTTCTATTACGGCTTTATGCGCCCTTCATTCCGTGATTTTTATTTTGATGATGAAAACGATTATCGGGTTGAAGTTATCGACACCTGGAACATGATCATTAAAGATCACGGATACCACAAAGGTAAATTCCGGGTGCAACTCCCCGGAAGAGAATACATGGCTATCAGAATCAGGAGGAATAGCCATGAATACAATCACCCTGGGCTGCGCCCCCGCTAGGCGGAGCATATTCAGCGCCCCGGACGCGCGGAAATACCGGAACCTCACGAAAAAGCGCCTTGAGGAATTGGGGATCAGTCTCGTTGATATAGACGACATCAACGGTGAAGGACCTTCTCTATGATGACGGGGATCTGCCCGGAATTGCGGCGAAGTTCAGGGCTGCGGGTGTTGACGGCTTCTTCTTCCCCCACCGCAACTTCGGCGCCGAATACCTTGTTTGAAAGTCTGGTTTAATACCCCATCGAACCTTCGGTCTGCGCTTATTCCGTTTTGAGATTGGTAATGCATTATCCCGAATGTATAAACGGCATAGATTGAATGAGGAACAAATAATTAAAACCTATAAATTATTCTAAAACTGCACCGGCGGCTTCAGGGTTTCCCGGTAGAATTCCCGGTTAAGCATGGAGAGGATGAGGGTGGACTCCGGGGGAAGCTGATAAGGCACGGTAAAATCGCCGCCGGGGAATTCCACCTCCGCCAGGAGCTGGCGTTTCCCGTCGGGCAAGATCGCCTCAAGACGTACCGGCAGGGGATAGGGATTTTCCGGCAGAGTGTATTTGAAGAGGCCGAAGATATCGCCGTCCAGGACCCCGCCATGAGGAGCGGTTATCAGGATGGAAACAGGCCGTTTCTTATTTATGACTGTCTGAGCCGGGGGATCCTGGTAAACCACTATTCCTACCGGTTCATTCCCCCGGACCGTCCGTAATTCAAAGAGAAAATTGATCCCCCCTTGCCGGATCTGGTCTATCGTCCCGGAAACCGTAAGACCTGTAAAGTCCGGTACGGTAATCATGGCCCGTTCGGGACCCCGGCTAACCACAAATTCCAGCGTTGTGGGGCCGGAAATGCCGGTCCCCGGCGCTGGCCGTTGCTGCAGGATAGTTCCCTCCGGTTCGGAAGAGTATTCGTACATAGGGGGCTCTTTCAGAGACAAAAAAGGCTGTTCCTCACCGGCGGCGCTGGCAGCCACGGCAAACAGGGTTCTAAGGTCCATCTTCACTTCGTCTATGTTTCTGCCCCGGTAGTTTTCTACCGTGTTGATCACCGCCCCCTGGCTTACCACCAGGCGGATACGGCGGCCTGCCTTGACGATAGTTCCCGGCTGAGGGTCCTGCTCCAGGATGGTCCCTTTTTCCAGGTTCGACTGGGAATACCTAAGCTGAATCCGGGGGTAGAGTTCCTTGACCTGTAATTCCAGCAGGGCCGCGGTAAGCTCTTTGGCCCGCACGTCAGGCACCATGGTCTCCTCGGCCCCCCTCAGGGCTACAAAAAAAACAAGGAGGGCGGCTATCGCCATAAAGCAGAGAAGGCCCAAAGCCAGAAACATGAAGATCCTGAGGCGGCCCGCAACATACCCTTCAAGGGAATCCATATTAAATTTATTTAACGTCGACATATTACCTCTGGAAGGAATCAAGTTAACCGGGAACCGATAAATCCCGGAACGCCGTTTAAAAAAGAGCGCCAATCCAGGGCTTTCCTGGTACGATACTGCAGCTTTTCGGCTGCGTAAACCCCATTCCCCGTCTGTATCAATATACCCCGGCCTTTGTCCGCGCCCAGTACCGTCCCTGGCGGCTCCGCCGCAGTTCCTCCGGGATTTACCGTCCTCCCATCCTCCCAAGGCCGGCCCTCCAGAATGTAGAGGTCCGCTTCCCCGTGACGGGTCAGGCTGAGAGGCCAGGGCGTAAAGGCCCTGATCCGCGCGTCTATTTCCAAAGCGCCGGCGCTCCAGTCTATGCGCCCGTCCTCTTTCCTTAAAAGATGGCAGTATACCGCCTGGCTGTGGTTCTGGGGAGTTCCGGCGGCCCCGCCTCCGGCGATTTTCCGGATAATCCTGGGCAGCAGGACCGCGCTTATCCGGGCCGCGATTCCGCTTAAAGAAGCGGCGGTTTCCCGGCCCGTTAAGGAGATCCTCTCTTGGGCCAGGATGTCCCCGGCATCCATCTCAAGCGCAATACGCTGTATGCTGATCCCCGTCTCGGCGTCCCGGTTCAGGATGGCCGCCTGAATGGGAGTGGGCCCCCGGTACCTGGGGAGCAGGGAAGGATGTACGTTGATTCCCCCCAGGGGGAAAAGGCCCAAAAACTTGGGCCCGAAAATCCTGCCGTAGGCGAAGGTAACCAGAAGGTCCGGCTTTAGAGCCGCAGCCGCTTCCCGGGCCGCCGCATCAAGCTTCTCCGGTTTCAGCACGGCGATAGGGGGCCGCCCCCGTTCCTGCAAGGCCGCCGAAAGCGATGCCGCCGCAGTTCCCACAGGAGTGGGTTCCGGCGTCCCCCGCCGTCCCTTGGGGGTATCCGCGTTAGTGAGTACCCCCACAACTTCACACGCCTCCTCCATATCGGGAGCGATCAGGGCTTCCAAAGCCGGCGCCGCTATTTCCGGACTCCCCGCAAAGAGCACGCGCAAATGTATTTGCGTATGAGCGCACATCTCCGTCCGCATCTAGGCCTGCTGCATCTTCTCAAATTTCGCCAAAATCCTGTTTCGCTTCGACTCAGGAATTCGGTCTATAAAGAGAACCCCTTCCAGGTGATCGTACTCATGGAGTATCACCCGGGCCAGAATCCCCGCGGCTTCCAGGGTAAAAGGCCGCCCCCGCTCGTTCCAGGCTTGAACCCGTATCCGGGAAGGCCGGACCACATCGGCCCAAAGTCCGGGTATGGAGAGACAGCCTTCCTCGTATTTAACCAGATCCTGGGAAGTTTCTATAATCGAAGGGTTGATGAAGACCCTGGGCTGGTCTCCGTCAATATGAACCACAAAAATCCGCTTCATGAGCCCTACCTGGGGCCCCGCAAGGCCAACCCCTTTGCCTTCATGCAAGGCGTCGATCATGGCTTCAGCTATCTTCCGGTACGTAGCGTCTATGGGTCTAATCGTTTCCGCCTTCTGCCGCAAAAGCTCATTTCCAAGGGTTAATATATCCATATACAAAAATAGTACACAAAAAAGGGGCGCTGGGAAAGAGGTAACTGCTCCAGTGTCCCGACACTGTTGTAATTGCGCGTGAAAAGGATTAAACAGAAGGACATAAAAAATAACGCTATTGTATATTTACGTACACATAAACGCCTGTATATTTTATCCTACTATACCTATAATACTTATATATAATTGTTATACTTATATCTTATAAGATGTTAGTCCCCTTCTTTATGTTGTTGAAAACTATATTTTCAACCTCAAATTTCCAAGAAAACCTACGAATTTTTTACAATTTTGTAAATCATTCTGTATCTTTTATGTTTTGGAGCTTTATCAATTGCTTTATCTGGGTCAACACATACCCCTTGAAATGAGGGTTCAACTGGTTGAACAGGATAGTCATTTCCTCAAGCTGGTTGTCTATCTTTTTGTCAAACATCTGCCCTTTACCTGTTCTTAACCATACCTTATTGACCCCATAAATACTCGAAACCAACTCTATAATACGCTCGTTGACTTCATTTCTGTGGGTTTCAATATCGCCGTAATAGCCTCCGCTTTTAAGGAAAATCCCTTTAGAAAAGGCCCTTTGGGAGAGGTTGAAGGCAAGACGTACCTGTTTTAGCCTATCGTTAATAGAGTAGTCCATGATTCTATAATAGTATAAAACGAAAAAAAAGCAAGAGGGAAAGTCCGGTAAAAGAGCGGAATTTTTTTGGAAAAGATGCAGATTATCCTTATATAGTGTGATATAATACTCTATTATAGTATCATGAAAATAGAAAAGACTATTCTGGTCAAACCACGTCAGCCGCCGGTGCAACGCGTCTTTCTGTATGTCCTTTTGCCGCCGAAACTTTACCATGTCTATAAAGCGGATCTCCAGCGCATCGGTCAATTCCAGATGAATATATCAAGACGGTGACGGTGGATAACGGGAAAGAGTTTTCAGGACACAAGGAGCTGTCGCAAAAGTTGGGATGTGACATCTATTTTGCCCATCCCTATCATTCATGGGAGCGGGGATT
>JAISOQ010000169.1 GCA_031275515.1 Treponema sp.
TATTAGCTGCTATTGTTGCAGAAAATGTGAAAGCATCATTAGAATTACTCGTTCCAACCCACTGCGGCGTGATCGACGTGAGGGAAAATGGAATTATATTCACTTTACCTGTCTGAATCATCACCGGATCTTCAAGATACTCGGCTGCCAGAAGGACCCCCTTAGACCCCGCTAGAAGCACACCATTATAACTCTTCGATGCTATAAGATTTGCGGTTAGATACCCGTCATCGATGGTCCCTGTACTTCTTACGAAGTTAGTATCGTCAACCGTATCCTGGAATACTACCTCGAAAGTATCCGCTACGAACTCTACACTACCAGAACTCACGGATCTGCCCGGGGTTGGCAGGGGCACTTTGACGCTTACCACATCCCCTGGGTTGTACCCAATTTCAGGCGCTATAGATTCCTGGGGGGGGGGGGGGGGGGCACCCTCACTATCCCATGCGCAGGCGCCAAAGCCCGCCAACGCCGCCAACAAGAGAACTCCGATAGAAAAATACCGGACCTTTGATTCAGCTTTTTTCATAAAGCTTACTCCTTATTAAAACAATTCCCTCTCCATACAGAGAGGGTTTTTTTATAACCGGCAAACCCAGGCCCGTCCTGGACTTTCCCGGCAAAAAACCTGCCTCATACTAAACGCAAAATTATTGCTATGTCAAGTAAGTTATCCAATAATTCGTTAAAAATAGCGTTAATCCGCGGACAATTTTTTAAATGCTCTTGCCCCGGACCCGGCCTGTACCTTCGACAAATCCCGGCGGCTTAGTATGAGATCACCATACCGGCTTACTATGAATTTGTCAAGCCTTTGTCCTGCAAGCCGCCGTTAAAAATCGTCCAGGCCGTTTCCCGCTTCCAGGCTCTTCCGTACCTTGTTCTTATACGCGGTAAAATCCCCGGCTGGTTCAAATTGGTATTCGATCTTGTTTATCACGGCGATTAGACAGATAGTTTCCGCTTTCAGAACGGTCAGCAGGGATTTCCTGGAGATCAGGGCGTTTATTCGCAATTCATGGGTTTCACTTTTCACAATTGCCGCCGTAAACGCCTCCAGGGGATAGAATTCACCGTCGGCGACCAGCAGGACAGCCGCAGCCGTTTTGGGGTCTTTTATGGCGTTGAAGAAGGAAATGCCACATGCTGCGGTATCCTCCGTATCTCCCCTTGAAAATTCGACCCTGGCGGTCAGTCCCTTGATATCCCTCACCGTCCATTCCGCGGGAAGGATCTCAACGGGAGGGGTTTCAGCAGGAGGGATATCAACGGCAGCTTCAAAAGGCCCGTCCGCCGCCGCTTCCGGGGGAGCTTTGTTCTTTTCGACAGGGACGAATACAGCGCAGCCGTTTAGCAGGAAGAACAGGAGGCAAAGCAGGGGCCTGATGCGCTTCACGGCCTTACTCTCCCCGCTGGCCCGCCGGCTTTTTCAGAATTTCCAGCAGCCTGTCCAGATCTTCCATAGAATAATAATCGATGTGAATTTTGCCCTTTTTCAGGTCCCCTTCAATGGCAACCTTGGTTCCCAGGACATCTATGAACTGCTGTTCTATGGAGATAAGTTCCGCGTCGCGCCGGGGTTTGGCAGGGGCGGCCTTTTCTTTCTTACCCGGTGAACCCCCGGCTTGATTCCGGTTCTCCTGGGAATTGAGATCCCCCGCCCGCTTCTCCGCTTCCCGGACCGAGATGCCCTGGCTGAGTACCTCCCGGAAGAGCGTTTCCCGGGATACAGGATCGGCAATCGAGAGCAGCGCCCGGCCATGTCCGGGAGAGATGCCGCCCTCCTGGAGCGCCTGTAACATGGCCTGGGGGAGTTTTAGGAGACGCAGCGTGTTGGCAACGGTGGCCCGGTTCTTACCCACCCGGACAGCCACTTCGTCCTGGGAGAGGCCGGTCAGGTCCATAAGCTGACGGTAGGCCAGGGCTTCTTCCACCGGGTTGAGATCAGCGCGCTGGATATTCTCGATTAGGGAAATTTCCATGCGCTGTTCCTCGGTGTAGGAACGGATAAGGACCGGAATTTCCGTAAGGCCGGCCATGCGGGCCGCCCGGCTCCGGCGTTCCCCAGCAATGATGACGTAAGCGCCGTCCCCGGCTTCTTCAACCAGCAGGGGCTGGATGACCCCATGTTCCCGAATGGAATCCGCCAGTTCCTTCAAGGCTTCTTCGTCAAAATTTTTCCGGGGCTGGCTGGGACTGGCTTTGAGCTTGTCCAGGGGAATAATCGCCGGACCAAAGCCCGGAGCGCTCAGGCCCGGCCTTCCTCCCGGCTCCTCCGCGCCCATGTAGACGATTTCCTCCTCGGGATTGGAGCTGTCCCCATCAATGGCGGGAAAATCGAAAGAAGGCGGCGTATCGTCCATAGGCAGCAGGGCGTCAAGTCCCTTACCGAGTCTGAGTTTAGGCGCCATGATTAGACTCCCCTCCGGTATTGGCGGCAGGAACAGCGGCCCGCGCTTCCGGGGCAAGGATGGAAACGCCGGCGGCGGGGCCTCCGGCTGAACCCGGTTTACCCCGTTTGAGGAGTTCCATCGCGAGGCTCTGGTAGGCTTTTGCGCCTGAACACAGCGGATCGTACTGGGAAATGGCCATGCCGTGGGACGGGGCCTCGGAAAGCCGCACATTCCGGGGGATAATCGTGGAAAAGACCGAATCCCGGAAATAAGCGCTTACCTGCTTTACCACTTCCTGGGCCAGCCGGGTACGCTGATCGTACATAGTGAAGAAAATACCCCCGATAACCAGGGAGGGATTCAGATGCTTCTGGATACGCCTGATGGTTTTAAAAAGAAGGGAAAGCCCTTCCATGGCAAAGTATTCGCACTGCATGGGGATAAGGGCCGCGTCGGCGGCGATGAGGCCGTTCAAGGTGAGTATGCCCAGAGAGGGGGGACAGTCGATGAAGATGTAATCGTACCGGTTCCGCAGGGGCGTCAGGGCCTTTTTCAAGAAATATTCCCGTTCTTTTTGATCGATGAGTTCCACCGCCGCGCCGGAAAGATCGATGCTGGCGGGAATGACATGCAGCGCGGAAATCCCGGTTTTTTTTACTACCTGGTTCAGCGGAGCGGTCCCCGAAAGGAGTTCGTATATTCCGGGTTTTGCAGACCTTACCCCTATGCCGCTGGAGAGGTTGGCCTGAGAATCGAAATCAACCAGGAGTACCGATTTACCCGCCCCGGCCAAATACGCCCCAAGATTTATAGCGGAAGTGGTCTTTCCAACCCCTCCTTTCTGATTTACAAAAACATATACCACGCCCATACCCCTTATTCCGTATCTCTTAATTATACAAAACATCTTCATTTATTACTATTGAGCCTGTCCCAAAACTAATTGACTCTGCGCTAACGCGCACGGTTTTGGGACAGACTCTATTGAATTAAAATGCCCCCAAGGGTTATTCTTATTATATTATGACGCCTATACGCATGATCGCCCTGGATCTTGATGATACCCTTTTACGGTCAGATTTGACCATCTCATTCCGTACCAGGAATACCATAAAGCGGGTTGAAAGCGCCGGTATCGTAGTAGTCCTGGCTTCAGGCCGGGTTCCGGCGGCGTTGGAACAGTTTGCCCGGCTTCTGGGTATGCATAAGCGGCCCGGCTACCTGATCTGTAACAATGGCACGATGATCCAGGAAAGCCAGACGGGTTCTATCGTTTACGAAATCAAGATACCGCCGGAAACGGCTTTGATTGCCTACGATCTGGCTGCAGCCGAAGGATTTCCGGTTCAGATTTACGAAAACGATGTGATGTATATCTCCCGGTTCAATGAATTCGCCGATTATGACCAGAAACTGACCGGCCTTAGACAGGTGGTGGTGGAGAATTTCAGGGCCATGGTCGCCGCGGGGGTATACAAGCTCCTCATCCCCGGGGATCCTATGATCCTGAAACCTCTGGAAGCCCTGCTCAGGACTTATCTGGGCGATACGGCGACTCTCTTTACCAGTAAGCCCTATTTTCTGGAGATTCTGCCGCCGGCCACGGATAAAGGAACGGCGCTGGCCTGGGTTGCTAAAAGGGCCGGCATCCCCCGGGAAGCGGTGCTGGCTATCGGGGATTCCATGAACGACGAAGGCATGATCCGGTGGGCGGGCGTAGGCGTGGCCATGTCTAACGGAGACGACCGCATCAAGAATATAGCCGCCATAGTGACGGATAAATCTAACGACGATGACGGCATAGCGAATCTTATAGAGAGGTATATCCTGGGGAAAAAACTTTTGCCCTCCGGGATCCGCTATGACTAACCAGCCGATTATGTCCCCTGATATTCCCATTAGTACCGTCGACTCGCCGTCGATAGTCCTGGAACTTATTTATCAGCTGAAAATCAAGGATGTGATGTGCCAGGCGGTGATTTCCGGGAAGGCTACGGATACCATGCGGCATATACAGAAGGTCATGCGGGAAAACTATATCACCGGCATCCCCATCGTCGAGGACCAGCGGCTTGTCGGGCTCGTTTCTATAGACGACATAGTGACCGCTCTGGACAAAGGGTACATAGACCGTCCGGTATCGGAACGGATGACCCGGAATGTGATAGTCCTGGAAGATGATATGCCCTTATCATTCGCCATTTCCTACCTGAACAAATACCGGTATGGCCGGTTTCCGGTGCTGAACAAGCAGCAGGAACTTGTAGGGATACTCACATCCAAGGATGTGGTAAGAACCTTGTTAGTTGAAATGAACAGAGAGGTGCTTCGTCTGGAAAAGATATATCAAAATGCGGCGGGGCCGGCGGGCAGTTTTTCAGAAATGGAATTTGCCACTGTGCGGTATGATTTTGAGCTGGCGGGCCGGGCTTCTACGGAAATCAAGAAGGCTTTGAAGCAGCGCAGTATCGATCCAAAAATCATACGCCGGGTTGCCATTGCCAGTTATGAACTTGAGATTAACCAGGTGGTTCATTCCAACGGGGGGACCATCAGCTGTTCCATACAGCCGGACCGGGTGGTGATCCTGGCGGTCGACGGAGGTCCGGGTATTGCCGATGTGAACCTGGCCCTCCAGGAAGGCTGGTCCACGGCAAACGAATGGATTCGGTCTCTGGGTTTCGGCGCGGGGATGGGGCTGGCGAACACAAAGCGGGTTTCCGATGAATTCCAGATTAAGTCCGCTATGGGTTCCGGTACTACGGTGCGTTCGGTGGTATTCCTCAGTTCCCCAAAGGAGACGTCATGACCATCAATGAAGCCATTACCATTCTGAACGCCGAAATCATTCAGGGTACATTGAACGGCGGAACTCTCGATGATACCGAACTTACCGGAGCGTATACGTCGGATTTGCTCTCCGACGTGATGGCTAACGCCAGAGAGGGGGGCGCTCTTATCACCATTCAGGCTCACAAGAACACCGTGGCCGTAGCCTCCCTGGTGAACATCTCCCTTATCGTAATCTGCAATTTCCGGCCCATCCCGGAGGATATGATCCCCGCAGCCAGGGACGAGGGAATCGCCATAATCCGTACCCGGGAAAACCAGTTTACCGTATCGGGCAAACTTTACGAATTCCTGAAAACCCTCCGGTAGGCGTCCATGGCCCTGCTCACGGATCTGCACAACCATTCCTGTCTTTCCCCCTGCGGCTCCCTGGAGCTTTCGCCCCGGGTCCTGCTGGAGATTGCCGTTGCCAAAGGGGTCAAGGTCATGGCTTTGACGGATCATAATTCATCCCTCAACTGTCCGGCCTTTTCCCGTCTTGCGCCGCAGTATGGCGTCGTTCCCCTTTACGGGATGGAGGCCACGACTCAGGAGGAAATCCACGTCCTCTGCCTTTTCACCCTTCTGGAAGCCGCTCTTTCCTTTGGCGAATACGCATACAGTATCCTTATCCCCTTCCCCAATGACCCGGAAAAGACCGGCGATCAGGTTTACGTAGACGAAGATGACAACATCGAGGGTGAGGTTGAATATTTCCTGCCTAACGCCTTGGACCTGAGCGTGGA
>JAISOQ010000187.1 GCA_031275515.1 Treponema sp.
CGCCTGAGTTCCCGGGGATACCGGTGAAGAACTTCGGGTCCCTGTTCGCCGATGGCGACGAGATTCTCTATCCTGACCCCCAGCTTGCCGGGCAGATAGATTCCCGGTTCAATAGAAAATACCATCCCTGGTTTGACCGGCGTCTTTTCCCCGGGAGCGACAGGGGCGCCTTCGTGGTCTTCCATGCCTATGCCGTGGCCGGTCCGGTGGGTAAAATATCTGCCATACCCGTGCCCCTCAATGACGGTCCGGGCTGCGGCGTCCACATCCCCCAGGAGGTTCCCCGGCCTGGCCGCAGCCTCCGCCGCCAGATGAGCCTCCAGCACGATTCCGTGTACCCGTTCAAATTCCGCGTCCGGGTCCCCTAAGAAAAAGGTACGGGAACAGTCGGTAAAATAGCCCTCAAAGGAACCCCAAAAGTCGATAAGAAGCCCCTTTCCCCGTTGTATGGCGGCGGTCCCGGTAATATGGTGGGGTACAGCGGCATTGGCCCCCGCCGCCACGATGGAATCACAGGTCTCAAACCCGGCCTTGCGCATTTGGGCCGCAAGCTCCTCCGCGAAATCCCTTTCGGCTTTCCCAGCCCAATACTCCCCCCGGCAAACAAGAGCCTCCAGGGCCTGGTCCGCCAAGGCGGAAGCCCGGCGTATACAGTCCAGTTCCGCGCTGTCCTTGTACTGCCGCTGGGGATCCATGAGCGGCGACCCCAGAAGGAATTCCGTCTTTGGAAAAGAACGCCCCAGGGGAACGAAAAAAAGCGCCGGAAGCGAAGGATCAAGCGCCGCCTTCCCGGCAGGGAAGCCCCGTTTTTCAACTTCCGCCTTGAGGATTAAAAAAGGGTTCTCCCCATCGGACCAAAAGACGAATTCCGAAACCGGCATGATTTCCGCCTGGACCTCGTAGAGCGCGTTGACCAGGGCAAAGGGTTCTCCCCGGACAGGCAGGACCAGCAGGAAAAGCCGTTCGTCTCCGGAAAGGGAATATCCGGACAGATACCGCAGGTTGGGGGAAGGGCTCACAAAGAAAATATCCACCCCCTGTTCTTTCATGAGTTCCCGGGTCTTTTGAAGCCGGCTGAGATAAAGTTCTTTGTTCATACAGATGTCCTTGTCACCGGGATCATTACCTGCCGGCGCCCCCGGCGGCGCCGCTTTCAGGAGGGAAATAGCCTGTCCTGTCCCGCCCGGACCGTTCCAACAGGTAAACCTCCGCTTCCACCGGGAGATAGGCCCTGCCGTAATCAGCGGATAACCGGGACCGGTAATTCAAGATGTAGGAACCCGAAGGCGTATGGGTTAATTGTTCCAGGGCAGGGCCTATGCCCTCTGGCCGGTAAAGGGAAAGCACCCTGCCGCCGGTCTGATTGCACAGATACCGTATATCCGCATCCACCGAATTTCCCCCCACAAGCACCGTAAGGAAGACAATGCCGTTATTGGCCAGATACGCCGCAAGTTCCGAAAGACTGTACTGCTCAAAGGCGAGTTCCCCCAGCCGCCCGGTGGTTACAAAAACCACCGCCCGTTTCTTTGCCCCAGGGAGGAGATCTGTAGCCGCGAGACGAAGCCCAAGGTCGAATCTCCAGCGGGGCGTATAGGCAGCGGCGCTGCCTCGGCCTGCCTGGGCCAGGGCATCCGCGCTGATGCCGCCGGAAGCCTCATTCCCCAGACGCTCCCGGAAGGGCTGTTCTCCTGCGGAAATAAGGGACCGGATGCGGCTGGCCGAGGCATTGATGTCCCGGACCGCGGCGGCAAGGTCTTCCTGCATCCGGGAAGAAGCGGGGGACCGTTCCATCAGGACGGCAATATCCATGTCGGAGGCAGAGTAACCGGCATAGAGGAAATTCTGCTCCGCCGCCGACTGGCCATTCTCGCTGAGGAGAAAATTCCGCGCGTCAAGGCCGACGATGGGCTGGCGGTTCCTGTCCTGCACTTGAAGTTCCACCGTTACCAGGGGGAAGTTATCGGCCACAACCCGTTCTATCTGGACGAAAAGCCCGGCGGCTATATCGTCTATGGGGGTCATTACCAGAACTTCGTCGGCATTAAAACTGGCGGCCAGGATGTTTCCATTGCTATCCGCCGCCGCCCCGGTGATCCGCGCCGGGGCATTCCCGACAAAGCCGATTTCCGAAACAATGGCCGAATCTATGTCAATAAGAAGGAGCCGGTTGGTGTCCGCCGTAAGAAGCCGGCCATCGGGGAAGAATCTGAGGCTCTCCGGGCCTTGTAATCCCTCCGATGCCAGGACCCCCAGGTACCGGCCATTCCGGTCAAAGACATAAATCTGCCGGGACACGCCGTCGGCTACAAAGACCCGCCCCTCTCCGGCGGCAATACCGGTGGGAGAAAGAAGCCCCCGGAAACCCGTTTCCCGCTGCCCGAAGGACAAGATGAAAGTCCCGTCAGGATCAAACTTGGAAATACGCCGGTTCCCATATTCCACCACATAGAGGTAACCTTCTTCATCAATAGTGATGTTTTGGGGGCCTATGAGTTTACCGGCCTCGATGCCTTTGGAACCTATGTAATACTGCCAGTCCCCTTCCGCGTTCAGTACGCTAATCCTGCTTCCCCGGTACTCGGAAACGTAGAGCCTGCCGTCCTGTCCCCGGGCTATGTCGTAAGGCCGGTCAAAGCCATTGACGGGTCCCCGGCGGCGTCTGCGTATGAGGCCGTTCACATCGATTTGAAGAATCTCGTTAGAGCCATAGGCTACCACCCAGGCGGAACCGTCTTCCAGGGCAAGAATGGCGCTGGGCTGCCTAAAAGCCACGATATTGTCATACCGCCCCGGATAACGCCCGGATTCCACATACCTGACGCCCTCAATATGGGGAAAAAGGCTGCGGCGGTTCCGTACCGTTTCTATGCGGTTGGCCAGCAGAAGGGTCTCAGGCGTTCCTTCGCCGTATATCCCGGCGGCGGCCTGCCACTGCCTCAAGGCCGTGTCCTCCAGCCCGGACCGGTAATAGGCGCGGCCCAGCCAGTCCAGATAGAGGGGATCCCCGGGCCGGTAGGACAGGGCCCGCTCAAAAGAAAGAATCGCTTCATTATATGTATAACGGTTGTATGCCTGCACCCCCACCCAGAATTCCTCCCGGGCATACAGGGCGTCCCGGTCGGTCCCGCCGCCTCCCACAGACTGCTGGGCTTCCAGAAAGGCAGGCAGCAAAAGGAGCGGCGCCGCCAGGATTATAAACCTGATTCCCTTCATGGCCTCATATCCTCAATAACCACCCGTATGTGCCTCCGTATTTCTTCCTGGCCGGGAGCTAAATCCAGGGCCCGCCGGAGCCACATCCTGGCTTCCTGGGGATTACCGCTTTTGTAGTAGGCCCAGCCCAGGGAGTCAAGATAGGCCGCGCACTGGGGATGCTTGTCCACCGCTTTCCGGCAGAGTTTGAAACCTTTCATGATGTCCCGGTCTGTATCCACCAGGATATAGCCTATTCCGTTCATGGCAGTAGTATTATTCTCGTCAATTTCCAGAGCTTTTTCGTATAATTCCAGGGCACGGGGAAAATTTTTCTGTACCCAGGCGGCATAGGCCAGGGTAGTGTAGATCTGAGCCGACGCAAATCCGTTCTTCATAAGCTGACTCAGTTCAAATTCCGCCAGCCGGGATCGGTTGGTAATCACATAAATGTAGGCCAAGGTCAAGCGGCACTGGTATATCCTAAGGGGGTCCGCTCCTGCGGTAATGACCTGCTCCAGATAAAGGAGGCCGTCGTCATAACGGCCCAGCTTGGTATAGCAAAGCCCCATGTAGTAGGCTAGTTCCACGTCTTCCTTGCCCGCCCCGGGTTCGTTTTTTACCTGTATGAATTCCTTGAGGGCTAATTCCCAGCGTTTAAGGCCGAAAAGCCGTTTCCCTTCCGCAAAGCTTCCGCCGGAAGCATGAGTTCCCGCCATATCCGCCGCCTTACACCGCGCCGGAAGCGGCCCTGTCCGGGCGGGAAGCCACTCCGGCATATTCAGGAACCCCGGCGCAGAGATCCCGGAGCGCTACGGGGTGAAGGAAAACCGGGCTTATGGACACGTAATTCCGCAGCACCGCGTCCCAGTCTGAACCAGGTTCCGGGTCAGAATAGGTATTCCCCCCCTGCATCCTGCAGGTCAGATGGCCGTCCTTGTCCGTTTCGGTGATAATGGAATCGTTGTACTGCCTGACCGAAGGAAAGGTGATACAGGTTCCCAATGGGCCGCCGGGGGTATTGGGGATATTAACGTTGATAAAAATATCCCGGGTCCAGAGGGCTTTCAAACTGGGAAGGGCGGCAACGGCGTAATCTATCGCCTGCTTCCAGCAAAAAGCCCCCGGATCGCCGCTAAGAGAAAAAGCTATCCCCGGAATACCGGTAAGCGCCGCCTGCCGGGCCGCCGCCGCGGTCCCCGAATAGATGAGGTCCGTCCCCAGGTTGGGGCCGGCGTTAATCCCCGATATTACCAGGTCCGGCTTTACGGGAAGCCCGCCCCGGGTACCCACACAAACGCAATCCGTGGGCATCCCGGAACAGGCCCAGGTGTCTTCGGCCCGCCGTACCACCCGGACATGATGGTGAATCAAGCTCAATGCGTTGGAAACCCCGGAACAGTTGCTGTCAGGGGCAAGAACATACACCCTATGGGATGTCCCCACACGCAGGGCGTCTGCGAAATCGAGAAAGGCTTCAGCGTCTATCCCATCATCATTGGTCAGCAATATGTTCATACATCCTCAATCAGAAACAATATAAATTGAGCCTGTTTCAAAACGTGAGTCTTGAAACAGCCGCCCCGCCCCCGTAACGCCCCCGCTAAGGAGACTTGTCCTCAGGGGACTTGTCCCCAGGGGACTTGTCCCCAGGGGCCTCAGGCCCCCCGGGGTTTCAAACCGCTCTAATTCCGTCCTATGGAAAGACAATCCGGGCTCCCCCGGCAGGCTTCATCTCGTAAGTCAGAGGGTGGAACCCGAAAATCCGCTCGTAATCGTCCAGACGCCGCCGGTATTCCGTTATCGCCGCATCGTCAAGAATGGTATAGGTGCAGCCGCCGAAGCCCTGACCGGTCATACGCGAACCCAGAACCCCATCGATCTCCTGGGCCCGTTTAACAAGCCAGTCGATTTCCGGGCAGGAAACTTCGTACAGGTCCCTGAGGCTTTCATGGGAATGGAAGAAAATTTTAGAAAGAGCGGGAAAGTCAGCCTTGTTAAGGGCGTCCTCCGCATCGGTAACCCGCCGCAACTCCTGAACTATGTGCATACACCGCCGCCGGATCTCCTCGGGGAGATCCCCCATGGATTCCACCAGATCGGCGGCGACAAAATTCCGGAAATTGACCCCCTGTTTCCGCTGGGAAAGGAGATCCAGCCCTTTTTTGATGTCCTGCCTCCGCTGTTTCAGTTCCTCGTCCACTCCTATCTTGGGAACCCGGGAATCCATGATGAGGATTTTATACTTAGACAAGGGGGATTTTATCTTTTTAACCTCCATAGACGCTTCATCAACCATGAGGAAATTATCCTTCCGGGCTGAAAGGGCGACAAGATAATCTACAGAACTCGTATTTTTTCCGAAAAATACCGTTTGAGACGCGATAAGACGGTTAAGCAGTTCCTTATCGCTGATATCGACCTTGAAAAATCCTTTAAGGGCCACCGCAGCGGCCACTTCTATGGCGGAAGATGAAGCCAGCCCCGCTTGCTGCGGAATATTACCGATTAGGGTGAAATTCAGCCCCTTAACCGGGTATCCCAGTTCAGCAAACAGGTGTATAGCCACTTTGATATAATTAGCCCAACGATCCTCTCTTTTGTATTTTAAATTGACCAGGGTAGTCCGTTTCCGTTCCCCCAGGTCAGCGGCAAAAAAACGAAGGGAATTATCCTTCCTGAGACTGACCGCAACCCTGATATACCGGTCTACCGCGGAAGATAAGAATAATCCGGCTTTTGGCTCGCCATGCTCACCCAAATAATGGATACGGCCAGGCGCTTCGGCAATGACAACAGGTTCGGCTCGGTCTTCGTCTAACTCGTATTCAGTACGATGGATGGGACCGATGTCCAACATAGCTTAAAACCTCGCTGAAAAATCTTTTATACTAAGAAAATTTCTATATTAAAAAGAAAGTTCCTATTCTTATATTATCTGAAAATTCTAATTTGTTCAATCAAAATCTTCTATGCGGGAAGAATATCCTTTAAGCCGCAAGTTTTTGAAGAATCATACCTAGTAAACCAAAAAAACTGCCAAAAGTAACGGGATCAGGCCGCCATATCAGGGGAAATAAGGTCTTTTTCCCAAT
>JAISOQ010000206.1 GCA_031275515.1 Treponema sp.
GAGACCGGCGCGCCGTCTGGGGTTCCCGGAGCCGCAGGTTCCCGTATTCTGCCGGCATTGGAGGTCCTGCCTCCAAAGGCGTCAACCCTGATGATCCGGCTGCCCTCTTCGCCCAGGTCCATGACCCGGGTTTCTATGCGCCCTTCCCTGCCGGGATACCTCTTGAGCAGCGGCTGGTCTATGAACGCGCCATAGAGCCTGAACTCATCTATAAGCCCGGCAAATCGTCCGCCCAGCACCATGCGGCCCTCCTCTCCTATGAAGGGGGTATAGACCTCGCCCCCTTCATGGCCTGTGGAAGTCACATAGCGGATGTCCTCGGGAATCCCGTCAACCAGATATTCCACAAGCCCCGTATTGGCGTCAAACCTGATAAGGTGGTGGCTCCAAGTCCGGGGCGCTACCGGCGAAGCGCCTTTGAGAGAAAAAGCCAGCCAGCGGCTTTCATCAGGGGAGGAAAAAAAGTCCGGAAAAGTCCACTCCAGCCTGTTCTTCACCGCCATGCACTGTATACGCTGGTATACCTGTTCCTTCCGCTCGGTTAGCCGGGTAGAAATCCAGGTTAGTATCTGTTCCCCATTTTCCATATTCATGGGATAAAGCCAGAATTCCAGGGTAAAGTCCCGAATCCCCGACGCAGGCGCCAAAATCGCCTCCTGTGAACGGGGGGTGATGACCAGCGTTTCCAAGTCCCGCAGGCCTGTCATACTGCTGCCGAAAAAGTGGGCCGCCCCGGTCCCTGCCCTGGCCCAGCGCATATCCGTTGAAGCTACTGCCGACGATACGGCCACCTGGTAATGTCCGGTCCGGTCCGCAAACAATTCAGGCCGGCCTTCGTCAAAGGAAAGCGCCATATCCAGGCCGGCGGTATCTTCCCGGGCCGAAGACAGGGCCAGCACGGAGCTGGGCCGCACCATCCCAATCTCGGCGATGCCTTCCCGGTTTTCCACCCCTTCCCAGCCCGCCGCGCCTCCCAGGATCAAGGTCTTCTCACCATAGGCAATAACGCCGCCGGGAATCAGAAAGAAAAGGACGCATAAAACGGTATATTTGACGACTTGCTTCATAAGACACTTATTATATCATCGGCGTAACCGGGGGAAAATTAAAGACCTTCGAGCCTGTCCCAAGACTAATTGGCTGTGCGCTGACACGCGCGGTTTTGGGAAAGCCTCCTTCCGGAAGCTGTACGACCCGAAAATCCTGCAAGGACGATTATTGATTTTTTCGCCAATCCGGTCAAGTTCCTAGCGGTTCAGTTCCCCCAGTTCGCCGTACACCAGAGCGGCCAATTCTTCCGGGAGCCTGGCGGCGTCAACCAGACGGCTTTCGGCCTGCCCCCGGCGTTTTACTTCCACCTTAGCCTGGGCGAGGTTCTTGTCCCCTATCACCACCCGGTAGGGAATGCCCATGAGGTCCGCATCGTTGAACTTGACCCCCGGCCTTTCGGCCCGGTCATCCAGGAGGATTTCAATTCCCACAGATTCAAGGCTTGCGGTAAGCCCGTCCGCCGCCGCCTTAACCGCGCCGTCGTACTTAATGGGGAGGATAATCACCTGGTAGGGGGCAACGGTCATGGGCCAGATGATCCCCTCATCGTCATGATGCTCCTCTATGACCGAGGCCACTGCCCGGTCCAGGCCTATGCCGTAACAGCCCATAGTGGGAACCCGGGTCTCGCCCGCTTCGTCCAGATAATGGACCCCCATAGGGGCGGCGTATTTGCGGCCCAGCTTGAAGATGTGGCCCATCTCGTTCCCTTTTTTTTCGTAGAGTTCCCCGCCGCACCGGGGGCACCGGTCTCCGGCCCTGGCGGTACGCAGATCCCTGACAAGCCAGGGGGTAAAGTCCCGGCCATAGCTCACATGGCCGTAGTGCAGGTCCCGGGCCAGGGCGCCGGTCACCGCATCGGTCAGGGCGGCCACGGATTCGTCGGCGATAACCGGAATGGTTGTGAGGCCCACAGGACCGGCGAAACCCACCGGCGCTCCGGTAAGACCCTCGACATCGGCGTCGGAGGCCAGAACTACTTCAGCAGCTTTGAGGGCGGCGGCGAGTTTCACTTCGTTTACCTCCAGGTCTCCCCGTATGGCCACGGCGAAGAAGGCTTCGGGGTACACCGCCGGGCCGGATGCCGATGGGGGACGCAGCTCAGGCTTGACCGTTCCCCCCGCGCCGGAGAGGTCCAGCTCCACATTTACTGCCCGGTAAATCAGGGTCTTGATAAATTTTTTCGCATCGGTTTTGAGGAAGGCGCAGAGCTCTTCGATAGTCTTAACCGCCGGGGTCGCTATCTTTTCCACCGCCGGAACGCCGGAATCAGGCGAAAGGGGAACTTCGTAATCGGGTTTACAGGCGGCCTTTTCCACATTGGCCGCGTAATCGCAATCCCGGCAGAGAAGGAGGGTGTTGTCCCCTATCTCGCTTTCCACCATGAATTCTTCAGACCCGCTCCCGCCCATAGCCCCGGAATCCGCCTGAACGGGGATCACCGTAAGGCCGCAGCGCTTGAAGATGCGGCGGTAGGCCCGGCCCATGTTCTGATAGACCGTATCCAGGCTCTCGTCATCAGTATGGAAGGAATAAGCGTCCTTCATGACGAATTCCCGGCCCCGCATGACCCCGTAGCGGGGGCGTATCTCGTCCCGGTATTTGGTGTTGATCTGGTAGAGGGTCAGGGGAAGCTGACGGTAACTGGAAAGCTCATCCCTGACCAGGGAGGTAAAAGCCTCCTCCGCCGTGGGAGACACCACGAGATCTCCCCCCAGCCGGTTCTTCGCCCGCAGGAGGGCGTCGCCGTAAGCGTCCCACCGGCCCGATTCCTTCCAGAGTTCCCCCGGAACCACCACGGTAGGCTTTATTTCCAGGGCGCCTATGGCGTTCATCTCTTGCCGGATAATCTGTTCTACCTTCCTAAACGAGCGGAGCCCCAGGGGGAGGTATGCGAAAAGACCGTTGGCCAGCTTGCGTATCATACCTGCACGGAACATCAATCTGTGGCTTGCAATCACCGCATCCGCAGGAACCTCCCTAAGGGTGGGGATAAAAGTTTGGGAAAATTTCATAGCGCCTTCCTTAATGCGTTTAAAAATCGATCTTCGTACAGAGGCTGTCCCAAAACTTCAATTTTGGGACAGCCTCTGCAAGTTGACGGAAGAGTCTTCCAGATTACCTGAGGCTGGACATCGCCGGATTTCTAGTTAGCGAATAGCCGGTTATTAAGAAGCCCCTTCTTCTTGAGATCCAGGATGTAGTCGGAGTATTTCTTGTCCTCGATGGCAATGTGGGTGAGGATCCAATCCTTTAAATAACGGACAAATTCATTAGGCACGAATTTTTTGCCCCCCTGAAATTTCTCCACATCCTCCAGTATTTTTTTTACGAAACTTTCGTGTTCCTTCTTATGATTGGCAAACTCGGGATATCTGATATTATCCAGCATCTTTTCTTCCGCCGAAAAATGATACTTCACATAGTCAACCGTTCCACGAATGGTTTCCATAAAATAAGAGCGGGCTGTTTCGTCTCCCACCAGACACCCCTTGTAGAGGGTATTCGTCAGGTTAAGAAGCTCTTTATGCTGATCGTCTATAAACTGAATGTTCATAGAATACCGGGCATCCCACTCGATTAATATATCAGTATTCATGCAGCAATCCTCCTCAATTTGTTAGTCCAGCATAGTACTATTTTGTTATTTGATCTAGGGATAGAGGAAAGCGGCGGGGGAGGCGATCCGCAGAGCATTAAAAGGTCCACGGATTAAATGGATTAACGCGGATTATTGAACGCCGCCCGTTTAAATCCGTGAAATTCGCGTAATCTGTGGACCTGTTCTCCGTAAACCGGGCTGCGGGGATGCCCCGGGCCGTCTGCGCTTCCGGGGCCATGACGGAACCCCGGTTCATGACCCAAAAGCCGCATCCCCTGACTGAAAGGCTATTCTCCCGCTTCCTCAGATCTCCCAATTAGTCTCTAAATCAGTGGTACTGATGTCATCATCCTCTCCCAAATTGTTGTTGCGGTATTCGGGAGGTGTGACATCATAGTACACCTGCGTGCCGTTGCCGGACTTGGAGCTATTGTTACTAATGCTCCCGCCTGATTTGGTGAAT
>JAISOQ010000271.1 GCA_031275515.1 Treponema sp.
ATGAAAAGGCGGACTTCGTGCGAATCAGGTACGGTACAACTCAAGACGGGCGTCCTATAAAAAAGGCCATAGTTTATACCAGGGACGAACACGCTATCAGGATCGACGCGGTGGATAAAGACGCCGTGTACATTGTAGAACGGCTCAGGGCTAATGGGTACGAAACCTATATCGTAGGCGGCGCGGTGCGGGACCTCATCCTGGGCCAGCATCCCAAGGATTTTGACATTGTCAGCGCCGCCAGCCCTGCCCGGATAAAGAAGATATTCCGGAATTCCCGCATCATAGGCCGCCGTTTCAGGCTGGTGCATGTGTATTTTGGCCCCAAGATATTCGAGGTATCCACCTTCCGTTCCCTCAAAGACGGGCCTACCAGCAACACCTACGGTTCTATAGAAGAGGACGTACTTCGCAGGGATTTTTCCGTGAACGCCATTTTCTACGATCCCCTTAAAGAGATAGTGGTGGATTACGTGGGGGGCATGAAGGACCTGCGGGGAAAACGCATCAGGCCTATTATTCCCATTTCGATGATTTTCCAGGATGATCCGGTACGGATGATCCGGGCGGTCAAGTACGCCGTTACAACTTCCTGTAGGCTGTCCTGGCGTCTTGCCTGGAAGATACGCCGTCAGGCCCCCCTTTTGGCTGAAGTTTCCCCCTCCAGGCTCACCGAGGAGATTTTGAAGATCATCCATTCTCCCTATTCGGCGAAGATCATCGAAAACCTGGAGTCTTTCGGTTTATACGGGTATCTTCAGCCCGAGGCGTCGGCCCTGCTGCGGCGGGACGCTTCCTTCCGTTCCCGGTATCTCAAGGGATTTGCCGATCTTGCCCTTAAACCCGATGCTGCCCGGGCGCCGGGAGAAACTATGGCGGCTCTTATCCGGGGCTTCCTGGAAGAAATCATTGACTGGGAAGGGGAAATCATCGAAAACTACAAAAAAGCCTTCCTTGAAGCCCGCCGTTTCGTTCTTCCTATGAATCCGCCCCGGGCCAGCCTGGATCACGGGGTGAGGATCATCTTTGGCGAACACGGCCTCACGGTGAAAAAGTCCCGGCTGTTCCTTTCCCAGCCGCGGCAGGCAGGCTCCCGGCTTGTGGAGGCGGAGGAAGAACCGGGGCCCCTTGTTCCGGGTCCCGAAGGGGAACTAAAGAAGCCCCGCCGCAGAAGAAGCCGGCGCGGCCAGGCCGCCGGCGCGGAACGGGAACCGGCGATAAGTCCCGGGGAATAAGTTCATTTCCTGAGGTTTTGAATTATTTCGTCGCTTCGCTGCCGGTAACGGGCCGGGGAGGCTTTGGCCGCGTCTTCCAGGAAGCGGGCGGCTTCCTCCCTGCGGCCTGCCATAGCCGCGTTTAAGCCCTGGGCAAAATTGACCAGAGCCGGATCCGCGCCGTATTGCAGGGCCAGGCGGTAATACGCTTCGGCGACGCTGTACTCCTGCCTTTCGTAGGCCAAAAGTCCCAGGTAGTAGTAAGGGGCGTAATGGGCGGGATTCAGGTTCCCGGCTTCCCGGAAGCTGAGTTCCGCCGCCGCCGCGTCTTTTTGGGTATAAGCGGTCTGCCCGTCCCTGAGCAGTTCCGCAAACGTCTTCCGGCCAGCAAGATAGGATCGGTAATCCCGGTGAAAAGTTTCCCTGTCCGTTCTGAGGTTGATACGCCGCATCACCGCTTCGGCGTTGGCCCCTGCCGAAGCCGCCGGGTCAAGGGTCATGAAAATTTCCGTCAGGGTACGGGTATAAATGTCTATGCCGCTGTTCAAAAAGAAGGAAACTACCGACCATGCCAGGGGTTGAAATTGATCCGGCAGGTCCGGGTCATCGGCAAGCAGGACCGGCTCCAGGGGAGGAGCCTTGTCCCCCAGGCTTTTTACCGGTTCAAGCCAGGCGAGGTTTTCGGTATAGCCAAGGGTATCCGTTCCCGGCTCAAAGCGCAAGGAACTGAAAAAGATGGCAAAGCCGTCCCGTATCCAGGCCGGGGGATTGGGCACAAAGGCCCGGAGAAACTGGATGAATGTCTGGTAGGGCAGGGCGGACGCTTCTTCCGGGCTTCCCCGGTGTATGACCAGTTCCCGCCGGTCCTGCTGGTTATAGTGCAGATAAACCGCTCCGCTTTGGATGCTTCCCAGCCGGGCCAGAACATAGGCGTCGTAGTCCTCCTTGTTCTTGAAGGCCCTTACCCTGAGGGGGGCGTCGAGGGCGGCGGTATCGAACCCGAACATCTGGTTATAGGCATCGAAGCGGAGTTCCAGTTCCCGCAGAACAACGGAAGCGTCCGCATCGTTTGAAACGACATGGTAGAAGGCGGTTTTGATTTCCCTGATCTGGGCGGAAAGGGTCAGGGCCGCAAAAAGAAACAAAATCAGGAAAACAAGCTTTAATCTTTCGCATTTCAGTCTTTCCTTCAATCTGAAAACCTCTCAAATGACGGCGGCTGCCGGATTTTATCGATAATAATATTCACCTCTTCGATGAGGATCCCCGTGTACCGTTCGATGTTTTCGATAACATACTGCTGCAAGGCATGTATATTCCCTCCCAGCTGCAAGCCGAACGGCACGTCGATAGTGATAACCAGCCGGTATCCCGCCTCGTCGTCCTTTACCACCATCTTTTTGATTTTGATACTGGTATTATACTCATCCACACAGTGAATGACCATTTGGCTGAGGGCCGCTTCGGAGATGATTACCTTGCCGCGTTTGGAGTATTCCGGACGGACTACGGATTTTTCATGCACTTTTGGGGGCGAACCCAGGGCCGCCGGACCGATCCGCCGCTTGAAGATATTGATGGTGGCATAAAAAATGCCGGGATAATTCCGCTTTACCTCTATCGAAGGCACGGGGATGACGTGCTTCCCCTCTATGCGTCTGGTTCTTATGGCCCGCTCAATTTCCTCCTGAGAAGCTATGTCTTCGATTTTGATGATCTTCCCCGGCGGCGGAAGCTGGAGCCGGGCGGCGATTTTATTCACCATTTTTTCGGAGGTGCCCAAAACAAGGATCCTGCTGATTTTCTCGCTCTGGAGTTTTCGGGCTACTTCGTCCCGGTGGCCCTTTTCGTCGAAAAGGGCGACTTTTACCGCCGCCAAAAAAGTTTTTTCCTTTTTGGCCGAATGGCCGGCCAAGATCCTGTTGTCTTTGATTAGGAGGCCGTCGTCGATGATGAACTCTATCCCGTATTTTTGAGCTACCAGCTTAGCCCGGAAACTCTTGCCGGTACCGCTTTCACCAATGAGGGCGTAAACTTTTATCCGCCGCAGGACCCAAAAAAGATTCCGGAACATAGATTAAAGTATATCACAAATCAATAAAAAGAAGAATAAGTCC
>JAISOQ010000306.1 GCA_031275515.1 Treponema sp.
CGTTACTTCCCGGGAATCCGCCGGGAGGGATAAGAGTTCCTTGATAAGAAGAAAAGCCATAAAAACACTATAATACACCGGGCAGGAAAGAAAAAGGGGATCTTCTCCAGGGCATTGGCGTTTAAAAATTTGTCCGCGAATTACGCTAATTCATCCGAATAATTCGCAGACCTTTGCTGTTCCATCGAACTTATGTTACGTATTGAACAGAACCGCCAAAACTCCGCGGTCTGCCACTGAATTCCCTTGAGGTTTTTTCCGATATTTATAAAGAGATGAAATTTACCCGCCGCCTTTTGTTGTTCGTTTTGCTCGCCGCCGTGTTCCTGCCGGCGCCTCTGGTCCGCGCCCAGAATCCGCTCCCGGACCAGGATAGTTCCGCCGGGCAGAACGCCGCTTCCCCGGCGGAGACAGGAGAAGCCAGCGATGCCCAGCCGCTTCCCCGTGCCTTTAGGGGGATCAACCTGGGCATGGACCTGGAGGCCCTCAAGTCCGCCCTGCAGGAGGATCCCATCTTCTACTTCCGGGGAGACCGGGACGTGTCTTTCCTTCCCGCCAGGGAACAGAGCCTGGTGGAAACCACCGGTTCTTCTTTTATCAGGCGCGCCTTTTTCCAGCTCATTGACGGCAAGGTCTTCATCATGGCCTTTACTCTGGACCCCAGGCTGGTTGATCATTATTCGGTGTACACTACCTTCGTGAAGAAATACGGGGAACCCCGGTTCCTGGACCCTAAACAGGCGGTGTGGGAATCCGGGGAAACCCGGATCTCCATTGAGCGGCCCCTGACCGTGAAGTACCTGGACAGTCAGGTTTTCGACTCCATCATCGCCGAATCTCAGGCTGAAAAAAGTACGGAACTCTACATACGGGAGGAATTTCTCCGTGACTTCTAAACGCCGTTTCTGCGGGGCAAGGGTTCTTGCCTTCTTTGCCCTCTGCGTTTTCGTTTTGGGGACCGGCGTAAACTGCGGCGCCTCCGGCAAGAACAAAGAAGAGGAAATCCGTTTTGAAAAGCGGGAGTTTGCCCTGGAAAAGGCCGGCGGGGAACTAATTCCTGTCAGTGTAGAATTAGCCAGAACCGATACCGAGCGGGCCCGTGGGCTCATGTACCGGACCTCCCTTCCCGATGGGGAGGGGATGCTTTTTGTTTTTGAACGGGAACAGCTTCTCTCCTTTTGGATGAAAAACACCCTCATCCCCCTTTCCATCGCCTTCATCCGTACCGACGGACGCATCGTCGAAATCCATGACATGAAAGCCCGGGATGTCACCTCTGTCAACTCCTCCCGCTCCGTCCGTTATGCCCTGGAAGTCCCCCAGGGCTGGTTCACCCGTGCGGGGATTAAAGCGGGGGATTACCTGAGGCTGGGTGATTTCTTTAAGAATTGACCGGATCTGAAACGTATACTATACTATTGAAATGAAATGGATAGTTCTGGTTTTAGCGGTAATAATGTACGCGCTGATCGTTATTTTCCCCCATAAAAAATCCTGGGCAAGCGTGGGGGCTGCCATTTTAATGATACTCCTCAGGGCATTGGGTCACGAAGAAACCTTTGGCACCCTTTTACATGAAGCCGGGACGGAACTCATCAACTGGGATGTTCTGATGATCTTTGTGGGGAGTCTTGTAATTGCGGAACTGTTCATTTATTCCCGGGTGCCTGCGGCTATAGCGGATCGCATCGTCCTCACTTCCCCCAATGTGGGCATAGCGATTGTAGCCATACTGATAATGACCGGCCTCATCTCCGCCTTTGTGGAAAATGTGGCCACCGTCCTGGTGATGGCCCCCATAGCCCTTGCGCTCTGCAATAAGCTGAAACTGGATCCCCTCTACTTCATGGTAGGCCTCGCGGTAATGGCCAACCTCCAGGGAACAGCCACTCTGGTTGGCGATCCCCCGTCTATGATCTTCGCCGATTTTACCGGTTACGGCTTCAATGACTTTTTCGTCCTTCACGGCAGGCCCTCAATATTTTTCGCGATTCAGATCGGTATGCTTACGGGCGCCCTTTTCTTTTATGCGTATTTTGCCCGAAAGGGAAGCGGTAAGGTAAAGGTTGAAGTTGAAAAAACCCTGAGCTTTATCCCCACGATACTTCTTATCCTGATGATATTTGGACTTGCGGTTCTGTCGTTTGTCTTCGGCGGCATCTCCCTCTGGTCAGGACTTCTGGTGATCCTCCTGGGCATAGGGGGGCTTTTTTGGTACAACCGGCGTGAAGGCCGGGAAAAATCAATGGAACTGGTGAAGGGTCTTGACTGGGATACAGCCCTTTTCCTGCTGGGTATCTTCGTGGTGGTAGGAGCCGTGGCGGAAGTGGGGCTGCTCCATGACTTTTCCCGCTTCCTTTCCCGGATCGTAGGACAAAATGTGTTCCTGGGTTTTGTCCTCATCGTGGCCGTATCCACCCTGATCAGCGGTTTTGTGGATAACGTACCCTACATCATCGTGATGCTCCCCGTGGCCGCCGAGATGGCCGGCGATCTGGGACTACGGCAGGAACTCTATATGTTCGCCCTGCTTGTCGGTTCCTGCCTGGGGGGGAACCTCACCCCCTTCGGCGCCTCCGCCAACATCGTCTCCGTAGGAATCCTGAAAAAGCAGGGCCGGGAATGTTCTTTTGCCCAGTGGCTGAAAATCAGCCTGCCCTTTACGTTCTTAACCACCCTGGCTTCCTCGGCTTTTATCTGGTTCGTGTGGTATTCCTGACGCTTCCGCAATACCGGAGCGTCCAGGAAACCGGGAGGGGAACATCCTGCTTGGGAACTATGGCAAGAATAAAATGCAGACCGTCAAAATAAACAGTCCCCACCAAAGGTGGGGGCTTTAAGGGGAAAGCCCCTTAAATACTCTCCAGTTTCTGCCAATTTCCGTCCGGTTTTTGCTTCATGCCGGGATTTAATATCTTCATCGTTCAACGTTTCTGATTTTCTAATGGCATAGCCGGTCAGTACATGACCACCGCCATAGGCGGTGGTTTTTTAAGTTTAAATGGAAATTTAAATTCTTGCGTTATTGACCCGCCAATTTGAATCCTTCTCAAGCAATATGGCCATATACACCAGCAATTTTACATTTACCGGCTTACTCGTGAAAAAAAATCCGCGCAAGGGATAGAAGTGGAATAAGTTTTGACCGGCAAAGCCGGTCAAAACTTATTAGAACGGATAGCCCGGTCCGGCGCTTGCGCCGGATGCGCCCAAATTCTTATGAATTCGATAAAGCCGCCGTTACACTCCCAGACGGTTCCGCCGCCGCAGGTCCAGGGTGGTCTGCACCGTTACCGGGGTGTAGCCCGGCAGGGGCAGGATGCGTTCATGGACGGCGTCGATGAGCCAGTCAACCTGGGGGAAGTAAAGCTGCTCCATCTCGGCAGCCGGGGTGATCCAGTTCCGGCTTCCCACCACCGCTGCGGGCGCATCCAGGTAATCAAAGGCATAGGTCTGGATGTTGCTGGCAACGGTGTGGAGAAAAGACCCCCGTTCAGCCGCGTCGCTTGCCAGGAGGATCTTCCCGGTCTTCTTCACC
>JAISOQ010000100.1 GCA_031275515.1 Treponema sp.
AGAACATTTTGGCCCCGGGGGGGACACCCTGGCGGCGGTAAAGATCAACAACGAGACCCTCCCCCTGTCAAGCCGGCTTGAAACAAACGCGGTTCTGGAACCGGTACGTCTGGAGACCCCCGAAGGGATGATGATCTACCGGCGGTCTCTGGCTTTTATCCTGGCAGTGGCCGGCCGGGATCTCTTTCCGGAACGGAGCCTCTATGTGGGACATTCCCTGGCGAACAGTTATTATTACACCTTCGCGGACGAACGCAAACCTCTGGAAGAGGAGATCGCCGTTCTCAAAAAAAAGATGCTGGCCCTGGCTGCGGAGGATCTGCCCATACAATCCGGCTTTCTGGCTTACGCGGAAGCCCTGAAACACTTTGAAAAAAACGGACAGACCGACACGCGGCTCCTCCTCAATTACCGCACGGAATCCAAAGTACAGGTGAATGTCTGTAAGGACTTTGTTGATCTCTATATAGAACCGCTGGTTCCCCGGAGCGGACTTCTTTCGGCCTTTGATCTTATGCCCTATCATAACGGCTTTCTCCTCCTCTTCCCCGGCGTGGGCAGGGGGATGACCCTGGATCCCTTTAAGGACAGCCCCAAAATCTTTTCGGTTTACAACGAATACAAGAAATGGGGCCGTATCGTAGGGGTCCATGCGGCGGGACACCTCAACGGCAGGGTTGCGGACCGGAGCATACGGGATTATATCCGCACCGCCGAGGCGTTCCAGGCGAAAAAGCTGGCGGAAATTGCGGATCAGATCTACGAAAAGCGGGATACGGTAAAACTGATCCTCATCGCCGGGCCTTCCAGTTCCGGCAAGACCACCAGCGCGAAACGCCTGGCCATACAACTTACGGTGATGGGCATAGAGCCGGTCGCCGTCAGTCTGGACGATTACTACGTGGGGACCGAAAAGACCCCGCTGGACGAAAACGGGAAGCCCGATTACGAGTGCCTTGAGGCCCTGGACATTCCCCTCCTGAACGAACAGCTTCTTTCCCTTCTGGAGGGGAACGAGGTAACCCTTCCGGCCTACGATTTCAAAAACGGCCGCCGCAAGGAAACCGGGGGCAGACGCATACATCTGGAACAGCGTACCATGCTCATCCTGGAGGGCATACATGGCCTCAACGATGCCCTGACCCCCCGGATTGACCGGGCCTCCAAATTCAAGCTTTACGTCTCCGCCCTGACCCAGCTTAACCTGGACGATCACAACCGTATTCCTACAAGCGACAACCGGCTCTTGAGGCGCATGGTTCGGGACTACCAGTTCCGGGGCAAGGATGCGGCGGGAACCATCTCCATGTGGCCCGCCGTTCAGAGCGGGGAACGGAAGCACATCTTCCCCTTCCAGGACAGCGCCGATGTGGCTTTCAATTCAGCCCTGGACTATGAACTGCCGGTCCTGAAATTCTACGCGGATCCCCTGCTCCGTCTGGTCAAACCGACCCAGAACGAATACGCCGAAGCGGTACGGCTGCTGACCTTCCTGCAAAACTTCGCCCCTATACCGCCTCAGTACGTGCCGGGACAGAGCATACTCAGGGAGTTTATTGGAGAGAGCGAATTTAAATATTAGGGCCCCTCGTCCGCCCGGGACTTAATGAACGCTAATTTATCCGGATAATTGGTGAAAATTAGCGTTCATTGGCCCCGTTCGGGTTTAATCTCCCGCCGCCTGCGCTAAACCTGACCCGAAGAAATAAGCCATATAGTTTAAAAAGCACCGGCGCATGTGGAAAACCATTTCAAAATTTGACATTTTGAAATCGCCTCAGTTATCAGAATTTGTTGATTTCCGTATTCAGATACTCTATCCGCCTTCTCCACCAGTCCTTCATCCGTTTTATTTCTTCCTGGGGGTCGCCTTTTTTCCACCACCATACCTTGCGATCCGTCAGCCGCGATTTTTCCAGTTTGGCGGCAATCTGATCGATAAACGCTTCCATGCCGGCAAATTCCGCATAGTGCCTGTTCCACCGTTCTTTGTACTTCGCCCTGAAGCGGGGGTCTTCAAAAAATCTGTTGAAAAATATCCGCCCCGGCTCGTCACGGAATACCGTGTTGTAAAACATACCGGCGGCATCATTAAAATAGACGCCCCGATGAATGTCAAAGTCAAATCCGACATCGAAATCCCATAAGGGTCCCGGCTTTATCCTGGCATCGTCTTTGCCGTCCCGGTACAGGTAGACGCTGTGGGGGATCTGAAGATCCTCATTTCTTGTTATTTCGTTGATCAGGAGATAATCAGCAAAATTATCCATATCTATTAAGTCACGGTAGCCGTTGTCGGGGAAAGTGGCGGCAAACAAGGCCGCCTCAAATTCATTTACCGCGTTTTTGACAAGGGCGTACCCGGAATCATCCGCTAAATCTTCGGGGTGTTTTATCTCTATGGGCAGTTCCAGAATAGAGCTTTGGAATTTCGGCTCCTCATCGTAACTCCCGAGTTCTACAAGAAACCCTGTTTCTTCATCTATGTCCACCCTTCCGCGGCCCACTTGTACCTGTTCGGTTATTACATAACTGCCCTCGTATCTTCCGTTTAAAACCAACTCTGCGTGGGTACAATGGTTGGCAAAGGGAAAACCTATCCTTATTCCCAGCTCAAAGGCGATTGTGTTTAAAATCAGGGTAGTATCCTGGTTATTCGCCAGCAATACCCAGCTTCTTGCCTTTTCATATCCGAAAAGCGCTGTTTTTTTAAGAAATCTGATACGATACGGTTTCTTATTCGCTTTCCAGGTACTGTTCCCGCGGCCCCGTATTTCAACCCCGGTTTTCGGCAAATTATTGCCGCTGTTATTTGGATCAATAATTTCAATGTCGGCGTCTATATAACGCTCTTTGCTGGTAATGGCCTGGCGCTTATACGTGTTTATTTTAATCACGGGCAAGCCTGTATCCAGCTTTGAGGGATCAACGTGGCCCCGCAGCATCATTTTTGCCGTATACTTGATGTCATCCACCATGTTACCGCACCCGGCAAGACCGGCAAGCAGTGCGGCGAAAAAACAAGAGACAATGACTATTTTTCCTATGCTGCCAGCCTTAAAACGGCAGGATAAACCCATGCTGCGCCTCCTCCTTTCAGCAGAACTACAGTTCTTCCCTGGTCATGACCGATCTGCTGCAGCTTATTTCAAGATTGCTGTTCCGGGTACGTATTTTGTCTATGAGTTCTTTTTCTTTCTTATAATCAGTCAGGACTATGGCGTATTGGAGTTCGTACAAGCTCCCCAGATTGACGGTCCTGACCTTTTCCAGTTTCGCTTCTTTGGTATATTCAGCGAACAAATCGTTAAACATGCTGGTATAATCTTTGTTTTCGGGAATAATAATTTTCAGATTCCTTGCCAGGACCCCCGCCTCTCCAAACCCAATGACCGAGAAAACCAGTATCATGCCGTTTATAACTACCGTGAAAATCACCGCGTACCATATATATCCCGTCCCGGCAGCAAGTCCCAATGCCATCGCCAGAAATATACTGGTTATTTCTTTAGCGGTCCCGGGTACAGACCTGAACCTGACCAGGCTGAACGCGCCCATCACCGCGATACCGGTGCCTACCTGCCCGTTTAC
>JAISOQ010000115.1 GCA_031275515.1 Treponema sp.
TGTACCATCGAAGTCCTCATGACGCCGGTCACCTACCTGGCGGTCAGCAAGCTAAAAAAAGCCGAAGGCGTAGACGCCTACGATGTGGGGATCAGCTTTAACCCCTTTAAGAGGGAAGCGGGATAATCCATAGAACTTTTTATCCGCGAATGAACAGGCATCCCTATTCATTCGCGTAATTCTTTTTCTCAATGTATTAGCGCCGGTAAAATGTCCGCATTGCGGAAGTGACCATGTAAAGAAGAACGGAACATCCAGGGACGGCAAACAACGCTTTTTGTGCGGCAGTGAAAAGTGTCGGCATAAGACATTTGTTGAGAATTATACCTGCAACGCGTAGGAGCTAAATATCCGTTCACGCATATTTTTTCGATAGTCAATGAAAAAAATGTGAAGATTTGTCGGGGACAAATCTCATGATACCTGACATCCGGCGGCTGGACAGATGGGAATCTTATGTATGGGCGCATCCCTGCCGCCTCACGGCAGGCCGCGTATGGCAACAAAGATTCGCCCAGGCTTTTAATTGATATTCACAATTACCACTAAACACGAAAGATTTAGGGCTGAAATCCCTGGACTTTTCTAAAAGATTCAAAAGTAAAGGCTTTTACCCTGGAAAGTCCGGTTGTTTATCTTGAATAACCCCCATTTTCAGGGTAAAATTGCTTATATTGGCGCTTTTTTCAAAATCCGGTTAGCAGGGACCTATAAGATGAAAAAGGCTTTGGAAAAAATCAGCCATAAGGCTGTTTTTCTTTGTATTTTAAAGCTGCTTTTTCAAGATCTGATATTTTGAAAAAGCTTTATTAGAATAAACAACTGCATGTATCGGAGGATTTTTATGGTAATTTTGACACTGAATTGCGGTTCGTCGTCCGCCAAGTATCAGGTGTACGACTGGACCGCCCAAGACATCCTGGCCGTAGGCATCGTGGAACGGGTCACTCTGGGAGGCTCTTTTATCAGCCACAAAGCCAAAGGCAAGGAAGAGTACACGGTGGAACACGACTGCCCCACCCATACTGATGCGGTAGACCTCATCATCAAGACCCTGACCGATCCCGTACACGGGGTCATCACCGATATGAGCGTGATCAAGGCCGTGGGACACCGGGTAGTCCACGGGGGGGACAAGTTTACCAAGTCGGTACTCGTGGACGATGCGGTTATGGCCACCCTGGAGGAAGTAAAGGACCTGGGACCCTTGCACAACCCCGCCAACATCATGGGCATAGAAGCCGCAAAGAAGGTACTCCCCAAAGTACCCCACTGCGCCATCATGGACACTGCCTGGCATCAGACCATGCCCCCGGAGTCCTATCTTTACGCTGTTCCCTACGAATGGTACGAGAAGTATTCCGTGCGCCGCTACGGTTTCCACGGCACCTCCTTCCTGTATACCGCCAAACGCGCCGCAGTCCTCCTGGGCAAGGACCCCTTTAAGACCAACCTCATCATCGCCCACCTGGGTAACGGTTCCTCCATCAATGCGGTAAAAGACGGCTGTTCCCTGGACACCTCTATGGGCATCACTCCTTTGGAAGGCCTCGTCATGGGTACCCGCGCAGGCGACGCCGACATGGCCCTGCCCTTCTATGTGATGCGGAAAACCGGCATGAGCGCCGCGGAAATGGAAAATGCCCTGAACAAGAAATCCGGCCTTTTGGGAGTCACCGGTAAATACGCCGACCGCCGGGACATACAGAAAGCCAAACTCGAAGGCGACCAGCGCGCGCTACTGGCGCAAAATATGGAAGCCTACCGGGTCAAGAAGTACATAGGCGCGTATCAGGCCGTCCTGGGCCGGGTGGACGCCCTGGTTTTTACCGCCGGGGTAGGGGAGTTCGCATGGTTCATGCGGGAGAAGATCCTCGACGGACTTGAAGGTTTGGGTATAGTCTTTGATCCTGCAAAGAACGAGATGTCCCATACCCGGAACACGGAAACCATCATCTCCAAGCCGGAATCCAGGATACCCATCTACATCATCCCCACAGACGAAGAACTCGTCATGACCGAAGACGCCTACGCCCTCATGGCGGGAACCTATGACATACACACCAGGTTCGCCTATTCCTTCCAGAGCAGGGACTATGTGAACAAAGGCCGCGCTGCAAGCCTCAAGGACGAATTGGCCCGGAACCCGGACCTGGCCTCAATCATTGCGAAACCTCGGTAAAACAGAGAGGGGGGCCTTGTTCCAAATCGTTATCTGTTGAGGCTGTCCCAAACCTGAAGTTTTGGGACAGCCTCTGTTTATAAAGCGTTTCCTGCCGGGATCCCTGCGATCTAACTTCCGATACCCCAAAAACAGAAGTCCGCAGGGTTCGCCGGAAGGGGACGCAGACAGGGAGACTGATATGACGAACCAAGAAACCGATCTGCTTTGCATAGGCAACGCTATGGTGGACATCTTCGCCGGAATTGATCGGGAGATTCCCCCTTCCTGGGGCCTTTCCAAAGCGGTCCAGCATATAACAGACGGCAAGCTCGCCGAAATACTCGCCGCCTTGCCAGACTCCCCCCTGGCCACCGCAGGGGGCGGGGCCGCCAACACCGCCAGAATTGCCAGCCTCCTGGGGATATCTACAGCCTTTGTGGGGTCCACTGGACCTTCCGGCGATCCCTGCGCCGCCGTTTTTGAAGACGCCCTAGTCAGGGCGGGAGTCATTCCCTGTCTTATCCGGGATACGTCCCCCACCGGGGTCTGCCTTATCCTGAAAACCCGCGAAGGCAGGCAGATCATTGCGGCCTGTCCCGGGGCGGCCCTGCGCCTTGCCGCGGAGGACGTGCCGGAAGACCGTATGCGGGAGGCCCGGGCTGTGATCCTAGACGGCTTTCTTCTGGGCCGGGACGCCCTGGTACACCGGGTCCTGGATTTGGCGAATCAGTGGGGAACCCAGGCCGCCCTGGACGTAGGCTCCGTTTCCCTTGCCTCATGCCATGCCGGGGAAATCGCCCGGTACTGCCGGGACTATCCCCTCATTGTTTTCATGAATGAGGAGGAGGCGGGGGCCTTCTGCCAGGCCCTCTCGAAAGACAAAGAAACGCCCGAGGCCGGGTTAAATGGGAATCTCCAGGTAGACGAGGATATGCTGACACGAATGACCGCCAAGGACCTTTTTCCAATCATCGTAGTCAAACGAGGAAAGCGGGGGGCTATGGTGTTTGCCGGGGGCCACATCTATTCGGCGCCGGTCCTCGCGGTTTCTTCCGCGGAAACTATCGGCGCAGGGGATGCTTTTTGCGCCGGCTTTATGGCCGGCTGGATACGGGGCAAACCCCTGGCCGGCTGCGCCGCCCTGGGCAACAAAACCGCCCGGGAAGTGCTGGATACCCCTGATGCCGGAGCGGACCGGAAAAAACTGGCCCATATTGCCAGAAACCTTTAAAAGCGGAATACGCCATCGCCTGTCTAAAAAAGCGGCGGCGGTTATTCCCCCGGCGTTCTTATCCGGTCAACATAAAGGGTTATGGGGATGATGTCATCAACGGTGGCCTCCAGTTCTATCGCCGCGCCCCAGGACAGATCGATAATTCGTCGTGCAGTAGCCGCTGTCCGTTCAACCACGGTAACAACTACCTTTCTCTGGTTTTGCAAATTCGTGATTGTTACCGGAGTACCCGTCGGGAGGCTCGGATGGGCGGCGATAAGTTCACTGGATTCAATCTCGAAGGTAGCGGAACCCCGCTGCTGAAAATTTCGCATATATGCGCCGTCGGCAATGGCTATAGTGATGAAAATCAACACTAATATCAGAACAGTCGCTATTCGTTTCATTTTTTATCCCCCAAATAATAGGACTTCGATAAAACAGTCCAAATTTCAGATACATAACGAAAAACCGAATCATACTGTATAATACCCGGAATTTCTTTCAAAGAAAAGTGAGTCCCGCAGGAAAACCAAGGAATTTCTTTATTTCATGCTGTTTAAAACCTCAGCCTTAAATTATACAGAAAAACCGGGCTAAATGATAATACTCCCGGCATTTAGAACGGTCTTTCAAAATGCAGTTTCACCGGACCGGCAGCCCGGGCTGCTCAAGTTTTACCGGCTCAAGTGGCCAACAGCACTGACTCGGCTACTGCGGCCGCCTTCTCCTGGCTCAGAACCTGGCCGATGATGGCCCGGGCAAAGAGTCCGGCAGTTCCGGCTCCCCGGCTGGTGATGATGTTCCCATCGGTTACCACGGGATCGGGGAGCCAGCAGGCGCCGTTCACCCGGCCTTCCATCCCCGGATAACAGGTGAACCGGCGATCCTGGAGAAGGCCCAAAGGAAAGAGAACCACCGCCGGAGACGCACAGATAGCCCCAATCCAGCGGCCCGCCGCAGCCTGGGCCTTGAGCAGGGCGCTGGCGGATGCGGAGGCGGCGATGTTGGAAGCCCCGGGCATACCGCCGGGACACACCAGGACATCCCATACCGTCCCGTCCGGAAGTTCCGTTATCAGGGAGTCCGCGATAACCTGAATCCCGTGGGCTCCCGTCACGGTTTTGCTCCCCCCGATAGAGGCCGTAGTCACTACAATTCCCGCCCGTCTAAGGTAATCAACAGGGGTGACGGCCTCCACTTCCTCAAAGCCGTCGGCTAAAAAAACAAGCGCTTTTTTGGACATTTCCATCCTCCTTAGGTTTATAAAATTCCGGATTCCCCGGAGCAAAATCCCGCAAACTCCCGGGATCTGCGGGTATACATACCCTTATCTAATAAGATACACTATTTTAGTATACAATGAAATAAGGCGGAGGAACCATGACGGGTGAAAAGAAAGAGATTGCCGCCCGGGTGCGGGTATTGCGGGAAATTGGAGAGATTTCCGGGGAAACTCTGGCAAAGGAACTGGGATTTGATCCCCAGGAATATGCCGGGTGGGAATCCGGGGAAACCGAATTCCCCATCGGTTCCTTGGTGGAGATAGCCAACCGCTTCAATGTGGATTTGACCGAGCTGATAAGCGGCGAACCATCCAGGCTCAAAACCTTTTGCGTGACCCGATCAGGCCGCGCCCCGGAGGTCAGCCGGCGTCCCGCCTATACCTACTGGGACCTGGCCCTCAAATTTCACCGGAAAAAAGGCGAACCCTTCTTGGTGGAGGCCGCTCCCGACACAGAGGGAAAGCCCCTGGCCATGAACACCCATCCAGGTCAGGAGTTCAATTATGTCCTGGAAGGCCGGCTCCTAATATCCGTGGGAGGCCACGAGATGGAACTGGGTCCTGGGGACAGCATCTATTACGACTCCGGCGAACCTCACGGCATGAAAGCCTTGGGAGGCAGCCGGGCCAGATTTTTAGCTATTGTTTTATAACCTGGGACTGTTTCAAACTGTCAGGTTTTGAAACAGCCTCGCCTGAGACAGGATCATTCCGATACTACACTTGCTTCTATAAATTATGAGGGGAAATTATGGTAAAGCGTTTTTTATCAAAAGAAGAATTCGATTCCTATGAGGATTTTTACGAGCGCTTTTCCCTTTCCATCCCGGATAACTTTAACTTTGCCTATGATGTGGTAGACGCTCTTGCGGCGGAGCGGGGCGGGGATCGTGCCCTGGTCTGGTGTGACGAACAGGGAGCGGAAGCCGAATTCACCTATGGCGACATGAAGCGTCTTTCCGACAAGGCGGCCAACGTGTTCAGCGCCGCAGGCATAGGCAAGGGCGATCCGGTGATGCTCATCTTAAAGCGCCGTCATGAATATTGGCCTGCCCTTTTGGGCCTTCACAAGATCGGAGCCATTGCCATTCCCGCGACCCACCTGCTTACCGCCAAGGACATCGCCTACCGGGGCAATATGGCGGACATAGCGGGAATCCTCTGCGTAGACGACCCGGAAGTGATCCGCAGGGTTGACGAAGCGGAAGCCGCCCTCAAGACGCCTTTCCGGTACAAAGCCTTTGTCCGCTCCGTTCATGCCCGGAAAACCGCGGCTTTCCCCTCGGCATGGGTGGACTTTAACGCCCTGACCGCCGCCGCAAAGGAGACGTTCGTCCGTCCTGAACGGGCCTGGGCCAATACGGACATCATGCTTCTCTACTTTACCTCCGGTACTACCGGGATGCCCAAGATGGTCCGCCATGACTTTGCCTATCCCCTAGGGCATATCCTTACGGCTAAATACTGGCAGCGCGTCCAACCTGGCGGGCTGCACCTGACCGTGGCGGATACGGGCTGGGCCAAGGCCGCCTGGGGAAAAATCTACGGCCAGTGGCTCTGCGGTTCCGCAGTCTTTGTCTACGATTACGACCGCTTTGCCCCTGCCGCCATGCTGGAAGTCATCACCCGGCACAAGGTCACCTCCTTCTGCGCCCCTCCCACAATTTACCGGTTCTTCATCAAAGAAGATCTCTCCAAATACGACTTCTCCTCTCTCAAACATTGCAGCGTGGCCGGGGAGCCTTTGAACCCGGAGATCTACGATCAGTTCAAGGCGGCGACAGGCCTGAAACTCCTGGAAGCCTACGGTCAGACGGAGCTTACCGTTACTCTGGGGACCTTCCCCTGGCTTGAATCCAAGCCAGGTTCTATGGGAAAGCCCGCAGCGGGCTACGATATCGATCTGATCCGGGAAGACGGCTCCTCCTGCGACATGGGCGAGGAAGGCCAGATCGTGGTCCGTACGGACAGGCGGAAACCTGCGGGCATGTTCGGCGGCTATTACCGGGACGACGCCCTTACCAAAAGCGTCTGGCATGATAACGTTTATTACACCGGGGATATGGCCTGGCGGGATGAGGACGGGTATTACTGGTTCGTGGGCCGTGCGGACGATGTGATCAAAAGTTCTGGCTACCGCATAGGCCCTTTTGAGGTGGAAAGCGCCCTGCTTGAACATCCCGCGGTCCTGGAATGCGCCGTCACCGGGGTCCCCGATCCTGACCGGGGTACGGTGGTCAAAGCCACGGTGATCCTCGCCAGAGGCTGGGTGGCTTCGGAAGATCTCAAACTGGAACTCCAGAACCATGTCAAGAAAACCAC
>JAISOQ010000249.1 GCA_031275515.1 Treponema sp.
TCCGAATAATTCGTGAAAATCAGCGTTAATCCGCAGATAAACCCTTCATTATTTCCCCGGCCTTACCATGCCGCTTCGTAAATCAAGGGCTGTTCAAGGACCAGAATATCCATAAGGGGAAGATCGAAACGGGCGCGCCTCCCCTGGGCTGCGCCTCCCCGTACTTCCCTGACGGGCCGGGGAAATTCGATGGTTATGGGAATATGGGCTGCGGCGATTTCTCCCGCCACCTGGGGGCCGTGCAGGGAGGCCAGAATTTCCCGGTAGGCCGCCCTGGTTAGGGGCAGTCCCGTGGTTGCCGGGGCTGCCAGGGTGGAAAGGTAGTCCCGGACATCTTCGGAAAGGAGGGAGAGGAGCTGGGGGCTGGTCTCCCGGTCCAGGAAAATGACGAGCCGCCCCGCCGGGTCGTAGCGGATAAAAGGTTCCCTGCCAACACTTGACGGCAGGGCCAGAAAGGCGTCGATACGGGACACGGAGATGACGCCCGCCACAGCGGCGGGACCCCGGTTCGTCAGGGAAACGGCGGAGATTCCCGGCGCGCCCTGCATGGACAGGGCAATGGCGGGGCCGTTCAAAAGCGGGGCCTGGTCGTCCGGGACGCCGCCCTGAATGATACGGTTAAGCAGCCGGAGCCGCCCGGCCATCTGGTCTCCCAGGGCTATGTCCAGTGTAATCTCCGCCGAACCGTCCTGTCCGACGACCCCTTCTACCGCACCGGAGCAGGAGGCGAAAAACAGTACCGCGCCGCAGAGGACAGCCAGGGCCGGAAGCCGCGCTCTTTGCGTCCCCGGAAAGATACAATTCATTGAAACCTCATTCTTATAGAATATATTCTTTTTAAGAATAAAAAGATACAAGCCCTGCAACTTTTCGGAACCTCCTGGGTCAAAATAACGACTATTTTTGTAGTAATTATGGAGTTCTGTACAGGGGGCCGGGTTAGGCGTTACCTAACCGTATAAATTGGCAATTTATACTTTACAGGATTCCGGCAATCCAAATTCGCAGGGGTATAGTATGTATGTTGAACGAAACGCTTGGGGCTTTTTGGATGAATACCGGGGAACTTTTTTTAACGGTCTTTGGCCGACTCTGCCCGAAATGTTCAGGATCACCGTTTCCCGTTGTGAGAAGCGGCCCTGTTTTACCGTGTACGAACCGAACCGTATCAGCCTTACCTATGGCGAAACCCTGAATATCGTCCAGGCCATTGCCCGGTGGCTTCACCGTCAGGGGATACGCAAAGGGGACAAGGTTGCGGTAACCGGAAAGAATTCCCCGGAATGGGCTGCGGCGTACCTGGGGATTCTCTTTGCCGGGGCTACCGTAGTGCCTATCGACTATCAGCTTAAAAACGAAGAAATCGATTTACTCCTCAAGACCGCAAAAGTACGGTTTCTGTTTGTGGACGAGGAGAAATACGACGCCTATGCATCGGGCGGAAAGCTGGAACAGGTTGTTTCCCTTAGAAAGGGGGTGGGGACCTATGTGTACGATCTTGACGGGCCGGAAACGGAGATTGAACAATCTGCGGAAACGGATCTGGCGGCCATACTCTTTACTTCCGGGACTACCGGACAACCCAAGGGGGTCATGCTGACCCACCAGAATCTGGTGTCCGACTGTTACCTTGCCCAGGGCAACATGCAGCTTTATCAAACGGATGTTTTCTATGCCCTTCTGCCGCTTCATCATGCCTACACCATGCTGGCGGTGCTCATCGAAACCATATCGGTGGGTGCGGAAGTTGTGTTTGGGAAAAAAATGGTAACCGCGGTAATACTAAAAGAACTCAAACAGGGGAAGATCACCATGCTTTTGGCGGTCCCCATGCTCTTCAACAAGGTGCTTGCCGGCATCATCAGAGGCATAAAGGAAAAAGGGCCTGTGGCGTATGGCGCTATTTCGGCCCTGATGGGGCTTTCGGGATTCATCAAAAAAGTCTTCCGGGTAAACCCCGGAAAGAAGATGTTCAAATTCCTTTTGGACAAAGCCTCCCTTACCACCCTGCGGATCTGTATTTGCGGCGGCGGCCCTCTGGCGCCCAGCGTATTCAAGAAGTACAACCAGTTGGGCATAGATTTTGTCCAAGGGTACGGTCTTACGGAAACCAGCCCCATCATCAACCTGAATCCTGTGGAACACTACAAGGAAACCAGCGTCGGAAGAATTATCCCCCAGGTGGACATGAAGATACTGAACCCCGACGAGCGGGGGGTAGGGGAAGTGATCGTGAAGGGACCTGTGGTGATGAAAGGCTACTTTGAGATGCCTGAAGAAACCGCCGCATCCTTTACCCCTGACGGCTACCTCAAGACCGGCGACCTGGGCTACCTGGACAGCGAAAACTACCTCTACCTTACCGGACGGGCTAAAAACATCATCGTTACCGAGGGGGGCAAGAACGTCTATCCTGAAGAAATCGAAAACGAGTTTCAGCTTTTTGATGAGATTGATCAGATTCTCGTGCGGGGATTTGTGCTGGACAAGAAGATGAAGACCGAAGGGATCGAAGCCCTGGTATACCCTTCTCCTGATTTTTTCGCTTCCAATGCCAACGAAGCCGCGGCTTCTCCCAAGGCGGACATTAAAGCCAGAATAGAGCGGATCAT
>JAISOQ010000260.1 GCA_031275515.1 Treponema sp.
GTGAATTAAATCCGGGTAATTCGTGACAATTAGCGTAATTCGCGGATCTTTTATCTCGAACCAGAGAGACAAAGCCGATAATAAAATTCCCTATACTAGTGGAGGTTTTATGCCAGACATTACCTTTGATATCTTAAAACATTACGGCGTCATATCCCAAGACAGAAAAGGCTGGAAAATGGAGCTTAACTTAGTTTCCTGGAATGGACGAACCCCTAAATTCGACCTCCGGGACTGGTCTCCGGATCACGAAAAAATGGGTAAAGGCGTCACCTTTACCCGGGAAGAAGCCGGGACCCTGGCGGAACTGTTGAAATCCGTCCTGGATTAAAACCTCTCCTCATGCCGGTTAGAAATGAGGCGGGGAAATTAAATGTACCGTATACTGGCTATCGCCCTTTGGGCCAGCTTATCGCAGCGTTCATTGAAGCGGTTGCCGAAGTGGCCTTTAACCCACTTCCACTGAATGGAATAGTTGGATGTTATCGCATCAAGGCGCTGCCAAAGGTCCTTGTTTTTGACCGGCGTTTTATCGCTGGTCCGCCACCCGTTTCGTTTCCACGAAATAATCCACTCGGTCATCCCCTTTTGAACGTACTGCGAGTCGGTATGAACCATCACCTCTTTGGGGGCTATGTTCAGCTTAGAAAGCATCTCCAGGGCGTAGAGCGCCGCCGTCAGTTCCATCCGGTTGTTGGTGGTCTCCGCTTCGGAACCCCATTTCTCCACGAGGATTTCCGATCCTGTCCCCCGTTCCCGCATGATAAGATACGCCCAGCCTCCGGGACCTGGATTTCCCGAACAGCCGCCGTCAGTATAAATATGTATATCCATTGCCATACCTGCCTTTCCATCCTGTATTCCGCTAACAGCGGACAACGGGCTCCCATTTTCCCGATTTGGCGGAGGCGAAAACGGCGTCCAATACCGCCATGTTGGCAACCGCATCTGACACAGGGGTCGGGACCTCGGTTTTACCGATGACGGCTTCCGCAAAGGCATCGAATTCCAAAAGGTACTGGCTGGCGATTTCGGTTTCGATGAGCCGTTCGCCAAGAGGAGTAGCTGCGGCGACTTTTCCAGGCACATCGTCGTACATATTGAAAGGTATTTGAATCGAGAGGCTGCCGCCGGTCCCGAAAGCGCTTACCCGCTGATAGGGGAAAATTTGAGTGCCAATGGTAAAGGTCGAAACCCGGCCTCCGCCGAAATCCAGCAGGGCCGAAACCAGGGTATCGGTCTTAAAGATCGGGTCCCAGGTAATGGCCGCCGTTACCCGCTCGGGTTCCCCTGCCATGAGGAACCGGGCGGAGGATACGGTGTAACACCCTATGTCCAGGATGGCGCCGCCCCCGTCCGATGCAATGTTGCGGATGTTGAAGGGATCCTTGTTATTGTAGGAAAATACCCCATTAGTGCTGACGATGGTTCCCAGTTCCCCGGACTGGACGATGTTCTTTGCATGCCGCCATTGGGGGTGGAACCGGTACATGAATGCTTCCATAAGAGGGACCCCTTTTTTAAGGCAGTATTCTGCCGCTTCTACAGCTTCCCGGGCGTTGAGCCCCAGGGGTTTCTCGCAGAGGATGGGTTTACCCGCATCGGCGGCCTTTTTGATATATTCCAGGTGCAGATGATTCGGCAGAGGATTATAGACGAAATCTACCTGAGGATCCGCCAATAAATCTTCATAGGAACCGTAGGGTTTTGTAAAATCCCAGGCCGCGGCAAATTCTTTTGCCTTAACCGCGTCTCTGGACGCTATGGCATACGGCTCTACCAGCAGGGATTCCCTGAGGGGAGTAGCCACCCGCAACGCATAATGCTTTGAACAGCCAAGCACGCCCATCCGCAACTTTTCCATAAAAAACGCCTCTCGGAGATAAAATTTTTCCCTTCGACATTCACCGGTAATCGCTAGTAAATACCAGGGGAATTTATAAACAAAACACTACATCGCAAAAAAAAGCAATAGTCCCATAGCAATTCGGAAGAACTATTGGTTACATTCGACACAGCAAGAAGGACAAAGATACCCAGGAGAGCGCCCAAGGCAGGCGCGGGAACTGCGTTGCCGCTGCCTGCCGGTATCTCCGCCAGAGAGGAATTGCGGGCCTCTGGTCAGGCGGACCAGCGAACCGGCGGACGGGCGGGCGGGTTCCGGGTTTTCCGATGAAAAATCTAATCATAAACGCTTTATCTAATTGACTTTTTTTACTCCCTGTTAGTATTTTATAGTTGTTCCTCATTTTTAGATTTAAGAGGGACTAATCCATTTCATACTAAACTGGTGCGTTCGCGGACAGGAACGGGTCCTGATTTTTCCCGAAAACCCAGTAATTAAAGAGGAGAAAAAGAATTATGGCGAAACAGTTGTTGTTCAACGAAGATGCCCGGCGCAGGCTGCTTTCAGGAGTTGAGCAGATCTCCAAGGCGGTGAAGGTCACCCTGGGCCCCAAGGGGCGGAATGTCCTCCTGGATAAAAAGTTCGGCGCCCCTACCGTAACTAAAGACGGCGTTTCCGTCGCAAAAGAAGTGGAACTGGAAGACCCGTACGAGAACATGGGCGCCCAGCTTTTGAAAGAAGTGGCGACCAAGACGAATGATGTGGCTGGTGATGGTACTACCACCGCCACGGTTCTGGCTTACTCCCTGGTTAAAGAGGGACTTAAGTCTGTAGCCGCCGGGATGACCCCTATTGAGCTGAAGCGGGGTATCGACAAGGCGGTAGAAATTGCCGTGGAAGAAATTAAGAAAAACGCCAAGGAAATCAAGGACAAAGAGGAAATCTCCCATGTCGCTTCGGTTTCCGCCAATAACGACAGTGAAATCGGGAATACCATAGCCGAGGCCATGGAAAAAGTCGGCAAAGACGGGGTTATCACGGTGGAAGAGTCCAAAACTATGGACACTACCATCGAATTTGTGGAATGGATGCAGTTTGACCGGGGCTATATCTCCGCTTACTTCGTCACTGATCGGGACACCATGTCTACGGTTTATGAAGACGTATACATCCTTATCCACGACAAGAAGATATCTTCGATGAAGGACCTTCTTCCCCTTCTGGAGAAAGTCGCCCAGAGCGGCAAGCCCCTCCTCATCATCGCCGAAGACGTGGATGGTGAAGCCCTCTCCACCCTGGTACTGAACAGCCTCCGGGGTACTCTGCGCACCGTGGCGGTTAAGGCTCCCGGCTTTGGGGATCGCCGCAAGGCCATGCTGGAAGACATCGCCATCCTCACCGGCGGCGAGGTGATCACCGAAGAAGTGGGCCTCAAACTTGAAAATACCGATATTTCCCAGCTCGGTAAGGCCAAGATTGTCAAGATCGACAAGGACAACACCACCATCATCAACGGCGCGGGCAAAGCCAACGAAATCAAGGACCGCATTGCCCAGATCAAGGCCCAGATTGAGGACACCACCTCCGACTATGACCGGGAAAAACTCCAGGAACGGCTGGCCAAGCTGGCCGGCGGCGTGGCGGTGATCAACGTAGGCGCCGCTACCGAAGTGGAGCTGAAAGAGAAGAAGCACCGGGTCGAAGACGCCCTCTCCGCAACCCGGGCCGCCATTGAGGAAGGCATAGTCCCGGGCGGCGAGATTGCCCTCATTCAGGCCGCCATTGCCCTGGATAAAGCCGCCATCTCCGGTTTCACCGACGACGAGAAGCAGGGCTTCAAGATCGTCAAACGCGCCTTAGAGGAACCCATACGCCAGATCGCCGAAAACGCCGGACTCGACGGCGCGGTCATCGCCGACCGGGCCAAGGGTGAGAAGAAAGGCATAGGCTTCGACGCCGCCAAGATGGAATGGGTTGACATGGTTAAGGTCGGTATTATTGATCCCGCCAAGGTAACCCGCTCCGCCTTGCAGAACGCCGCTTCTATCGCCAGCCTCCTCCTTACCACCGAATGTGCCATTACGGACATTCCAGAGAAGAAGGAAGCGCCTGCTGTTCCCGGTGGCGGTATGGGTGGTATGGGCGGTATGGACTACTGATAAACCGTTGCGCAGTTTACCCACAACTGCGCCCAGAGAACAGGAGCCGTCCGTAAGGGCGGCTTTTTCATTTAAAGCCGCGCGGCTCTAGCCTTGGCTCTATTTATAGAGAAAAATTAATAAATTGCCAGGGACGCCGAATTATCCATTGCCATAATCCCAAAAAAAGATCACACTAGAAATATGGGATGGTGGGATTCAATTCGGCAAGCCGCCGGGCGGAGTTTGAGCGCAGCAGAGGGGTTGGCCGGGAAATCGACGAAATTTTTCCAGACCCGGCCTAAGGCTGCCCTGATATACCTTGCCGTCTGCGCGGCGCTTCTTATCCTCTGCGTAACGGCGATTATGATGAGTGTTTGGGGGAATACCAGGACAGGAAGCGGGCAGGACCTGAGCGAGGCTTTTAGCCCCCGGGCTGTCCCTCCTGAAGAGTTTTTTTTGCCTGATGAACCGGATTTTCTCCCTGAAACGATCCCGGAACGGGAAAGGCGGGAATCCTGGACCACGGATGATGTTCAGCCTTTCTGGCAGAATCCTTTAGATGAGGGAACCTTAGTCTATACGGAATTGATGAGTAAAGGGATCGATGATTTAATGGAAAGGGTGCCATGAAGCGTATTCCGCCCGGCCTGAAGGTGTTTTGTCTTTTATATCTTTTCTGTATGAGTGCCGTTGTTGCCGGATATGGAGAGGAATCCGGCAGTCCGGTAGAAATGCCGACTCCGTTTGTGGAACGGAAAGAGCCTTCCGGCGTTGAAGCCGCCGGAGAAGATGAAATTCCTTCGGTAAGCCGGTTTTCTGAAGGGCCCGCAGAGCAGGAGGGGTTTCCCGATAGGGAACCGGAATTTGCCGGGGATTCAATGGCGGACCTCCCTGAAAAGACAGAAACGCCCGAAATCGCATTACCTGAGGTGCTTCCGTCGGCTTCAAAAGCCTTAACGGATGAATTCGCCGCCCTTCCTGAGCCGGTTTTTCTGGAACCGGAGGAGCCGCCCGAAACTGTGGCGGCTCCTTTCCCGGGGCCCCGCCCTCTGCTGTCCGGCCCCCTGATGATGGATGAACCTTCTATTTTGGTAATCTCCCAACCGGCCCCTGAATTGATCCAAGTTTCTCCCGCCTCGCCGGTAATTCCGGCCCAATCCCCGCAGCCCAGGCCGCCCGCTCCCGCTGAACCGCCCGCAAGGCCCCGTTCCGAAGAGTCTGCCTCAAGTTCACAAAGGGAACCGCAATCCAGACCGCAGGCCGCTCCCGCTGAACCGCCCGCAATAGCCCGTTCGGGAGAGCCGGTCTCCGGCATACGGAGGGAATCCCTTCCCCTGCCGACGGCCCCGGTCCCCAATCTTCCTGCCCGGGATCCGCCTGTTCCTCCGGCGCCTCCCCCTTCTGATGGGGAGATCGAGGTTTCCCGGATTGTCCGGGCTGCCGTGGGCCAGACCATAGAGATTCCCTTTCAGGGGACCGGCTGGGTATATCTGGGGGAACTCCGTTCCCAGTCAGGCGTCGCCTATAATTCCCGGCGTTCCGACTCGGAAGGCCAGACGTTTGTCTTCCAGGTGGAGGAGGCGGGGACTTTTGGGCTAAAATTCTACAAGCAGGATTATATTAGAGACTATATTCTAAACGATCATGTTCAGGTTATTGTCAATGAAGCTCCCGAGCGGGAACCATTTTCGCCTTCCAGGAACCGGGTGATCAGCGCCCCCCGGTGGCCCTACCTTCCCAGCGAGGCGCCTTCCGCTGAAACCGCCGCCGGAAGCAGCCGGCCCGAAGATCCCCCTGTTGGACCCGCAGTTCCTTCCGGTGAGGCGGCGGCCCCGCAAACGCCTGCTGGCCGGCGTCCGCCGGCCCTGGCCGTGAACCGGGATGACAGCAGCATAGTTCCGGTAGCCCCGCCCAGGGCGGTGTCCCCGCCTGAGGAACAGTCAACTCTTTCGGAGGATGACGGTTCTGGTTTACCGGAGGATACTCAGCCTGAGGAATACTTCCGCAAAGCAAAAGAGGCTTTTGAAGGAGGACAAATACAGCCGGCCCTGGCGATCCTGGGCCAGTTTCGGGAACGCTATCC
>JAISOQ010000283.1 GCA_031275515.1 Treponema sp.
AAGCCTGAAAAACTGCAAGAGCCTACGGCTCAAGGCTGTCCCAAAGCCGTGTGCGTTAGTGCATAGTCAATTAGTTTTGGGACAGGCTTCTAGGTCTTTTTTAAGAGGAACCAAGAACGGAAGAAGTTGATTTACAGATACAGATAACCCAACTGGAAGAAAAAATCCGGCAGCTTGAGGAAGAAAATCGTTCACTCGACCATGAATATTCTCTACTCAAGACGGGCATGGACCGTAACAAGGTGTATGTTGCCGTAAAAGAACGGATGTTGTCGGCGCTGGCCGAGGAAAAGGTCAAGCAGGAAAAATATTTTAACTTGCTCCTGGAGAACACCCAGGAACTCATGCTCCTTCTGGATCATAAGCTGCAGCTGGTCTATTGTTCCGATTCTTTTCTGCGGCAGATGCAGATCCGTGATTTCAACGTCATCAACGGCTCTCCCTTTCTGGAAGTATTTTTGGACAAAGTGGACCAGGAGACGGTTGCATATATGCAAACCTGCCTGGAGGCCATTATCGTAGACCGGAATGCCGTGGTCCTTCTGCGGACCCTGGATATAGGAAAATGGGGGATGAACCGGCATTACCGGATTTTCATTACGCCTATGCAGGATGAGCGGGGAGACTGCAAAGGGGTAATCGTCATTTTTAACGACGAGACCGAAGCGGTAGAAGCCAAAGAGGAAGCCGAGCGGGCGCGGGAACAGGCCGAAGCGGCGAACAGGGCCAAATCTTCTTTTTTAGCCCGGATGAGCCACGAAATCCGTACCCCCCTTAACGCCATTATCGGCATGAGCGAGCTGGCCATCCGGGATTCCGGCGTCTCTGAATACCTTGTGAATATACGTCAGGCCGGTTCAAACCTTCTTTCTATCATTAATGATATACTCGATCTGTCCAAAATAGAATCCGGCAGTTTTCAGCTTGTCTCTGCGAATTATAACTTTTCATCCCTGATCAACAATGTGATCAGCGTTCTGCGTATCCGGGCTGCCGAAAAACCCATCATCTTTATCGTCAATGTGGATGCCGAAATACCCAACGAACTCATCGGAGACGAAATGAGGATACGGCAGATACTTTTTAATATACTCAGCAATGCGATAAAGTATACCCATACAGGATTTGTTAAGTTTTCGGCCTGGTACAAGATTCAAAATGGCCGGGAAGTGACCCTGTATTTTGAAGTTGCCGACAGCGGCATAGGGATAAAAGAGGCGGACCTTACCGGGCTTTTCGATGATTTTATCCGTCTTGATATGGAGCGCAACAAGGGAATTGAGGGTACGGGTCTCGGGCTGGCGATAACCAAGCGGCTTTGCCGGGAAATGGGCGGCGACATCGGCGTTTCCAGCGAATACAGCAAGGGTTCTGTTTTTACCGTATTTCTGCCTCAAGGCTGCTCCGGGACCGACAAGCTGGCCCGGGTGGAACATCCGGAGCGAAAGATGGTTCTCCTGTATGATGAGCGGCCTCTTTACGTTCAGTCCATTGCCGCCACTTTGAGGAACCTGAATGTGGATGTCACGGTGGCTGCCGGACTGGAGGAATTTTTCATGGAACTGGAAAAAAACCGCCATCCCTTTGTCTTTGTCTCCGCCGATTTGGTAAATGAAGCCCTTTTGTTAATCCGGCGTATCCAAGTCCAGCCGACGCTGGTATTACTGGCGGGTATGGGGGAAACATCCTCCTTTCAGGACTTGCCGGTTCTTATGATGCCCGCCTATGTCGTCCCGATAGCAAACATGCTGAACGGCATAAGAGCGAATCCCGAGGTCAGGAAAACGGTTGTCCGCTTTATCGCCCCGAACGCGCGGGTGCTTATTGTGGACGACATCATGACCAACCTCAAGGTTACTCAGGGCCTGCTTGTTCCTTACCGTATGCAGGTGGATATCTGCGATAACGGGAACGGCGCCATTGGGATGGTAAAAGAGAACCGCTACGACCTCATCTTTATGGACCACATGATGCCCGGCATAGACGGCATAGAAGCCACTGCACAAATCCGGGCTATGGAAGGGGAATACTTCCGCAGCGTCCCCATCATAGCCCTGACTGCCAACGCTATTGCCGGAATGAAAGAGATGTTCCTCGCCAAGGGCTTTAACGACTACCTCTCCAAACCCATAGAAATATCCCGTCTGAATGAACTCGTGGAAAAATGGATCCCCCTCGCCAAACAGGTTAAAACCCGGCGGGAAAGAACGGCCAGCCTTACGCCGGTGGCCAGAAAAGAAGCCGAGAAGCAAAAACGGCTTGATGCCTCCAGGCCGGCTCTGAATCCGGCGCTGCTTTTCAAACTAAAACAAGCCCTGGAATTGGGGCATACAGCCGCCATTGATCTTGTCATGGACGAGCTTATCATGATGCCCCTGGCGGAAGATGAAAAAAATACTCTCCAGAAGATTTGGGATTACATTTTGATTTTAGACTTAAAAAAAGCGATCATCCTGATAGATAAATTATTCGGGGGAGGGGGGGCACACGCCTCGCCACCTAACGTCCCGCTATCTTTGAAGAGATAAAGAAGAGTTTTGAATCAAACCCGGCGGTTTGCCGGGTTATGCTTTTCCCCCCAAACCGTTTTAGGCGTTTCGGACACGTCTGAGCCGGATGTGTTCGATGTCGCAGCTGAACAGTTCCCGCAGATCGTTGAGTCCCAAGGCCATCAGGGCCATCCGGTCTATTCCTATGCCCCAGGCCGCTACCGGCACATGCACCCCCAGAGAATCGGTCACTTCGGGGCGGAAGATTCCCGACCCGCCGAGTTCGAACCAGCCCAGGACCGGATGTTTGATGTGAACCTCCACCGACGGCTCCGTAAAGGGAAAGTAGCCCGGAACGTACTTTACTTCCCTGGCCCCTGCAACTTCAACGGCGAACATTTCCAGCATACCCAGGAGGGTTTTGAGGTTCACGTCCTCCCCCAGGATAATGCCTTCGGTTTGGTAAAAATCCGGAAGATGCGTGGCGTCCACCTTATCGTACCGGAACACCCGGAGCATCCCAAAGTATTTGCCGGGGATTGCGGCGCGGGGCAGGGTTTTGGCGGACATCACCGTACCCTGGCTGCGGAGTATGAGCCGGTGAGTAAAGTCCCGGTCAAAGGCGTAATTCCAGCCCCGGCTGCCGGTATCCCCCCCGTTCTCGTGGGCCGCCGCAACATTAGACAGCCAGGGTTCCTCAATGGCCCTGGCGCGATCCGGCTCGGCAATACGGTACACGTCGTGAATGTCCCGGGCGGAATGGAATTGGGGCATGAACAAGGCGTCGGAATTCCAGAATTCCGTTTCTACTAGGGGCCCGTCGAATTCCTCAAAGCCCAGGGACACAAGTTTATCTTTCACGTTCTCCAGAAACTGCGCGTAGGGGTTGGTCCGTCCTACAATGAGCCGTGAAGGCGGAGTCTGCACGTTATAGGACCGAAAGCTCTTGTTCTTCCAGGCCCCTCTTTCGAGCATATCCGCCGTGAGGGTCCCTATTTCGTCCCCGGTGATCCCGGCGTCCATGAGGGCCGCCGCAAGAATGTCCCGATCCGCAGCCTCGCCCCCGCCTGTTGAAAAGCCGAAGATCACCGTTTCGCGGTCCGCCTCCCGGAAGGCCGCCCCTGCGACGCCCCGCTTCCTGGCTATCCCCGCCATACGTCCGGCCTCGGCTTCGCAAAGACTGTCCCGCGCCAAAAGCCCGCCCGGAGCCGCATCCGCCTTGTCCAGAAGCCCCCTGAGCAGGGCGAAGTATTCGGCAGCCGCGCCATGAGCAGGCCGTCCATCGGCACACTGATCCTCAGGCAGGGTAAGAATCACTCCCTTGCCGGCGTCCATACCCAGAACCCCCAGCCTGGACAGGGCGCCGAATGCGCTTCCCACATCCTTCGCGTCCAGCCCCAGTGTTTGAACTATCTGGGGCAGCTTTTGTCCCTGCTGAATTCGCACCAGCTCAAGGATCCGTTCTTCCGGGGACCCCCGTTCCTTCCATTCCCGGCCCAGATCGGTCAATTCAAAAAAAACCGTGGTTTCCCGGCGTATTTCCCTGATGATGCCCTTTGCCGCAAGCCACGACAGGGCTTGGTTCCCGTTCCCCGGCTTAAAGCCTAATTCCTTTTCCACCTTCTCTATGGAAAGCTCATCTCCCTTCTTATAGCCCAGGATTATGCGGACCTCCAGGGGATGCAGATTTTTCACCACGCTTTGAATATCCATGCTGACTCCGATA
>JAISOQ010000055.1 GCA_031275515.1 Treponema sp.
TCAACAGGAGGAGTATATGAGCGCGCCTTACCTGCCGCGCCGGGTGTACCCCCTGGCTGACGATCTCCTCCAGCCGCTTCTTTTCGTCCTTCGTTAAATGTACCCGATAAACCTTTCCCCTCATGCTGATTTCCCCTCCCGGGGGCAGGGTATCCTATACCGGAACTTCTAGTTCAAGCAAGGTACTAGTTTATCCGCTTAGAACTGTTTTGCCAGCTAATTAAGTAAACGCATAAGGACTAACGTCCGCCTTCACGAATTTATCCGAAATAATTCGTAAAAATTAGCGTTCATTCGCGGACCTTGGACATTCCCCCGAACCTATGTTATGTTATTAAAAACTTGTTGATTTTTTCGAATCAAGGCGAATCCCTATTATTATATATGATTAATCCGTGAAAATCCGCGCTAATCTCTGGGCCAATTTGTAAATGCCGTACCCTGCTTGTAAAATAGACACAGGCGATAAACAAACGTTATAATCAACCGATATGAGACATTCTTTTTTCGGTCTCCGGTTATGCGGGACCTTGGTATTATTCCTCTTGCTCCTTCCCCATCCGGCGGAAGCCCAGATGCGGCCTATACCCGGCCCGGTCAGGGAGGCTTTCTCCCGGGCCAGGATACCCCTTCTGAAAAACCGGGCTCTTGCGGAAGACTTTTCCCTGCCCCTCCTTAACGGCGGCGCCCGGTCCTTGGACGAACTCAAAGGCAAGGTGGTATTTCTTAATTTTTGGGCAACCTGGTGCCCTCCCTGCCGCGCTGAGATGCCCTCTATGGAAACCCTGTACCGGCGTTTGGGGGAGAAGGGGCTGGAATTTCTGGCAGTGGACATCCAGGAAAAACAGAAGCCCGTTGAAGCCTTTATCAAAGAAAGAGGCTTGACGTTCCCGGTGGCCCTGGACGAGTCGGGCTGGATAAGCGGAATCTACGGCATACGGAGTATTCCCTCCACATTCATCATAGATCGGGACGGCTCAATCATCGCCGTCGCCGTTGGCGGCAGAAAATGGGATAGCCCCGAAGTCATCGCCGCTTTTGAGGCCCTGTTGAACAATGCCGGATGAGCTTTCAATCCTGGCGGCCTTTATCGCCGGGATCCTTTCCTTCCTGTCGCCCTGCGTACTCCCCCTTATCCCTTCTTACCTCAGTTTTCTGAGCGGGTCGGAAGCGGATACCCTGTCTGTGTCTAAGAATGGCGGCGGGGGCAGCTGGCGGTCAAGGCCGCCGTCTTTTCACCGGCATCTCATAGTATCAACCCTCTGTTTCATCGCCGGTTTCGGCGTTGTTTTTGTCTTTCTTAATATTTTAATATCAGGATCGGTATTACTCCTCGGCGGCCTGAACCGGGTCATTAATATCCTGGCGGGGGCCCTCGTCATATTGCTGGGACTGAACATACTTTTCGATTTTATCCCTTTTCTTAATTACGAAAAGCGTCTCCATCTGACCAAACGGCCCCGGCGCTTCCTTGGCTCCTTTGCGGCAGGGCTGGCCTTTGGCGCGGCCTGGACGCCCTGTGTCGGTCCAATACTGGGAAGCATTCTGGTCATGGCGGCCAGCGAAGCTTCCCTGTCCCGGTCCGTCCTCTATCTCTCTGCTTATTCCCTGGGTTTCGGCATTCCCTTCCTCCTCTCCGCCGTCCTCTGGGGGTCTTTTCTTACACGCCTTGCCAGGATGCGCCGGTTTCTTCCGGTCATTAAAAGTCTAAGCGGCCTCCTGATCATAGCCATAGGCATCGCCATAACCCTGGGGGCCTATGGTTCCCTGCCGGGGTTTTTCATGCGTACAGGCTTTGCCCTTGGAGCCTGGGCCGAAGAGGGCGGCTTTTCCCGGCTTTTGATTCAAGCGGGGGTTTTCCTGTTTGTGGGGCTTCTGCCGTTTTTGGTTAGGGCGTTGCGCCGGAAAAGCCCCTTCTCTCCAGGGACGCTGGGTTTCTTTGGCCTCTGTACGCTCCTTGGAATAAGTCAGGCCCTGGGACTGTTCAACGCCGCGGCGCTGATTTCCAAATGGTTTTTCTTTCAGGGAATTTGAGGGGGAACCGCCTGAGGACCTATGAATATCATCCTTTTTGAGCCTCACGAAGCGGGCGCGCCTCTTATGAAGCGGGATGAACGGACTGTACACCTCCTCAAGAGGCTGCATAAAAAAGCCGGAGATGAATTTGCCGCGGGAATTTTGGGGGGCCGCCTGGGGATCGGGCGTATCGACGCCATAGAAGCCGGCGGTTCCCTGCGCTATACCCTGGATCTCCGGGAGGAGCCGCCTCCCCGGCTTCCCCTGCGAATGGCCGTGGGGTTTCCCCGGCCTATACAGCTCAGGCGGCTCCTCCGGGATCTCTCCAACCTTGGCCTGGAAGCGGTAGACCTGCTGGGTACGGACTTGGGGGAGAAGAGCTACCGGGATACCAGGCTCCTGGATGACGGGGGCGCCCGGGCGGCGCTGATCGAAGGCGCTGTCCAGGCCAGGGACACCGGTCTTCCGGGCCTGCGGCTGTTCCCGGATGTCCGTTCCTGGCTTGCGGAGCGGCCTTGGGAGGCGGCTGTCCCCCAGGGCTTCCCGCCGGGACCAGGGGCGTTCCGGGAACGTCCGGCCCCGGAACTCATCGCGGCGGACAACCTGCGGCCCCGGGGAACCTTCTCCGGCCTCGCTGCGGCAGGGCGGCCTTTGGTGATAGCCGTCGGCTCAGAGCGGGGCTGGTCGGACCGGGAACGGGAACTTCTGGAAGCTGCGGGGTTCCTCCGCCTTTCCCTGGGGAAGCGGGCCCTCAGAACCGAGACCGCTTGTGTGGCGGCGGCGGTTCTGGCTATGGAAAAGATTCAAGAGCCGGGGTAGACTGATCCTATGAATCAGGATCAGGTGAAAGAAGCCCTGCTGTCGATAGAAGATGCTCCGCTGGATTTTCAGGTAATCTTTTCGGGAAAAAAGAGCGGAAAGGTCAACGGCCTCTACAAGCCGGAAACTCATGAGATCATCATTCATAACCGCAACTTTGATGACGATAACCTCCTTATCTACACGGCCATCCACGAATACGCTCATCACCTCCACGCCTGTTCCCAGGGCGGCAAACTTCCGGTCCGATCCCATACGGCGGAATTTTGGGCCATACTCCACGGCCTCCTGGAAAAGGCGGAAACCCTGAAAATCTACAGCAATGTATTCGCCGATTCCCCGGAGCTGGCCCAGTTGACCGAAGTCATACGCAGCCAGTACCTCCGGGAAAACGGCAGTCTCGTGAAAGAACTGGGGATGCACCTTCTGCGGGCCCACGAACTCTGCGCCGCCATAGGCGCCCGGTTTGAGGATTACATTGACCGGGTGCTTTGTATACCCCGTCTTGCCGTTTCTACGGCCATCAAGATGTACCAATACAATCTTAACCCCCAGGTTGGCTCCGATAACATGCGGTTCCTGACGGGTATCAAAAACGATGATCAGCGTATGGCTGCGGAACAGGCCCTCATTAAGGGTAAGAGTCCGGACACCGTAAAAGCCGCAGTCCGGGGCGGACGCCAGGCTTTCCCTTCCGAACCGCTTACCGGCGAGGAACAGCGTACCCGGCTGGAAAAGGAAAAGCGCCGTCTGGAGCGGACCATCGCCTCTCTCTCCAAGCGGCTGGGCGAGGTGGAAGAAGAGCTGGAAACGCTGTAAGGACCGCCCCGGGCTTGGCGCAGCGGCCATTCTGAGCGGCTCCTAAAGAGCCCGGTTGTCTCCCTTATGATTTTTTCTTTTCTGTCGATATTTAAAAACGATGCTCATTAAAATTCTACGGATCAACCGGCGGCTGGTATTGTTTTATATTCTGGTTTTTCTGGTTTCCTTAATAGTATTTGTGGAACGGGGGAATTCGCAGAATCTGCCATTCCCTTCTGCGGCTCCAGTTATGGAGAAGCGCCAGCGGACAACCGAACGTATCTTCCCTGCCGTCTATTTCATGGAGAACCTCGTTAAGCTCCAGGACTGGGCAGGGGTAAGCCCCTACTGGGTTCCCACTCAATCGGAAGCGGTCCAGGAGGTTCCCGTCCGGGAGGACATCCGTTCAATTCTCTTGAATGATGATATTCTGGCCTTTTATGGGCATCCCCTTTCCAGGAATATGGGCATACTCGGCAGGTATTCGATAGAAGAGCTGGATGCTAAACTTAGCCTTTTGGCGGAAGAGTATAAAAACTCCAGCGGAGGGCGGGGGATTCGTAAAGCCTTTTATATAATTTATGGAACTGTATGGCCCCAGGGAGAAATAGGTATAATCCAGGAAGGCATACTCCAACAGTACATACAGTACGCCCTGGAGAAGGAGATTCTGGTGTTCATCGATCATCAGATAGGCCGGTACAAGCCGGCGGAGGCCATCAGGAAGCTGCTCCCCTATCTCCAGTACCCCAATGTGCATCTCGCCCTGGACCCCGAGTGGCGGACCCTTAACCCCATGCAGGAAATAGGCTCGGTTACTGCCGATGAAATCAACGAAGTACAGGGCATCATGGCGGACTACATGCGGCAGCAAAACATCCAGGGAGAACGGCTGCTGATCATCCACCAGTTCAACTGGCGGATGATCCGGGAGCGCGAAAAAGTAAAAGCCAATTATGAGGGCGTTCAGCTTGTTCACTGTGCCGATGGCTTTGGCAATCCCGCTATCAAGCGGGAGTCCTACGCCTATAACGCCCAGGCGCGCAATATGCCCATCAAGGGCTTCAAGCTCTTCTACAATTTTAACATCCCCGGCGCGGGCTACGACAGTCCCCTCATGAGCCCGGCGGAAGTGTTCAACCTTAACCCGCGGCCTTACGTGATTATTTACCAGTAAGGCCGCCGGAAACGCCGAATTGCTTTTGCAGTAACATGAGTTCGATGAAATATAAATGTCCGCTAATTAACGCTAATTTCCACGAATTATTCGGATAAATTAGAGTCAGCGGACTAAAGTCCGGCGGACTTTAGTCTCTTCGTCGAACTCACGTTACGATAATTTGTCCACGGATTTTGCGGATTTAAACCCGGCGGCGTTCAACAATCCGCGCCAATCCGGTTAATCCGTGGACCTTTTACTCCTAAAGGGTCAGACCTCATCAGGCGTCCCGCCAGGCGTCAGTCACATATCATCCTCTACCTTCTTATATATGTAAGTTCAATCTCCTTGTGCTTGTTGCCATACATCTCCCTGTCCCCATCGGCAGATGCATCGTACCACCAGTTATTTTCATAGTTTCTAAGCCCGCCCTGCGTATCTATGAGGATAGTCAGTTTGCCCTCGGGGCCGGTGAGGGCAAACACGCCTGAACCCAGGCTGGGTGGGAGGTCCGGGAGGGAGAGGGTTTCCAGGGCGGTACAGTAGTAGAAAGCGTAATCGCCTATGCTTGTGACCGCGGGAAGGCTTACCGATGTCAGGGCGGTACAGTGCTGGAAGGCGTCCGCGCCTATGCTTGTGACTGCGGGAAGGCTTACCGATGTCAGAGCGGTACAGTAGTAGAAGGCGTGCGAGCCTATGCTTGTGACTGCGGGAAAGCTTATCGATGTCAGGGCGGTACAGTCTCTGAAGGCGGCCCCGCCGATGGTTGTGACCGCAGGGAGGCTTACCGATGTCAGGGCGGTACAGTAGTAGAAGGCGTTCCTGTCGATGGTTGTGACCGCAGGGAGGCTTACCGATGTCAGAGCAGTACAGTCACGGAAGGCGTACCGGTCGATGGTTACGGCCGCCGGGAAGTCCGCCGAGGTCAAGGCGGTACAGCCGCCAAAGGCGCTTTCGCTGATAATTTGTATGCCGCCGCCGCTTACCTCCTTGAGGTTCGTGAATCCCGAGAAGGCGATGATACTTGTGGCCGCGCCGGGGAGAACCAGGGACACGATATAACCTTTCCCCTCTGAGTTCGTATCCCACTTGGGATCAAAGGTTTTATCGGCGTAGAGACCTCCCCCCGATGAACCGG
>JAISOQ010000065.1 GCA_031275515.1 Treponema sp.
TGTATAATTGTCGTTTTTGCCGCCGGCTTTTTTTCGGTTTTCCTTGCTTTTGTTTTGAATGCGATAGCTAATATCAAACAGGACCCGGAAGCTATGGCAAAATTACGGGGAAAGACATAAAGACCGGGGCCGCCGGTAAACAAATTCGGAATCGCCGTCTTAAAATCTGACTTTTTGAGACGGCTTTAATTAATTCATGCAAAAGCCCTCAGAGCCGCCGGCGGATATTCCGGCACGGCGGTTCTGAGGGCTTTTTGTTTTTGGCCGCCAAGCCAAGCATTTACCCCCATTGCTCTTCAACAAAATTTTTCCCTCTCCCCCAAAAAACAACCCCCGGCTTTTGCCGGGGGCCTCGATTAGGTATTCAGCATTGCGGTAATTTCAGGGTGGTTCCACCGGCGGGCTATGTCGGCGGGACTTTCGGCTGTGATGTTCCGGGTGTTCTTGTTGGCTCCCAGGTCAAGGAGCAGGGCGATGAGTTCCACGCTCCCGTATTGGGCGGCGTGGTGGAGGATGGTGTTGCCCGTTCTATCTTTGGCGACAATGGCCCGGCCAGAAAAGATGGCCCGTACCGCATCGTGGCCTTTGGAAAGGGCGATAACCCCGGGAGCCTTGCCGTCCCCGCCCGCCGCAAAGGGATCCGAACCGGCTTCGGCCAGGATCCGGGCTGCGTCCCAGTTGTTCGTATCCACCGCTATACGCAGGGGGGTTCGGCCCTCGGCGTCTATCCCCGATATTCGGCCTCCCTGGTCGATGATAGTCTGGATTATCGCCGGAGAGGCTCTGTCAGTGACGGCGATGTGTAAAGGAGAACGGCCTTCGTCATCGGCGATGTAGATCCGGTCCTTGGTGAGGAGGGTGGATACCATACGGGCCGATGAAGCGCCCAGGGCAATCCGGAAGGGAGTCTTGCCTTGGGCATTTTTTGCGTGAATAGAGCAGCCTAAGGAAAGGAACTGGTTCACCGTCTCTACCCGTTCCAGGGCGACGGCTATATGCAGGGGGGTATCTCCCCGGTTATTCCGTACCGAAGGGTCGGCGCCCGCATCGGTCAGGCGTTCAATAGCTACAGTGTAACCCATTGCTACCGCTTCCATTAAAGGCGTGTTCCCGTCGCTGTCCCGGACCTCCGTGTCGGCGCCGTATCTGATGAGCAGCGTTTCCACATCACTGATACCCAGGCGTACCGCGTCATGAAGCGGGGTTTTGGAGTTCATGGCATGGGCGTTGATGTCGGCGCCGGCAATTATCAGGGCTTCTGCGGCGCTGGAAGCGTTCCAGCGTACCGCCGCATGGAGGACCGTATTGCCCAAGCTATCCCGGTTAGCCGTGGAAGCCCCCGCATTGATCAGGGCCTGGATAGTAGAGACCGAATTGCCCTTGACCGCCACAAAAAGAGGCGTTTCGCCGGTGGCATTTGCCGCCTCCGTGTTGGCTCCATTCTGTATGATCTGCGGAATATAGGAATCTATCCGCCATTGAGCCGCATAGTGGAGTATAGTGTTCCCCAGGCCGTCCCGTACTTCCAAAGTCCCCGATGTAAGCATCCATACCCGTACTCCCGGAGAATAATCTTTTCCGGGGAAGAAGGTCAGGTAGACGGGGCTTTCACCTTTAGAGTTGGGAGCGAACATATCCGCCCCCCGGGTAAGCAGGAGGCGGCCGTTTTCCTCGGAATTGAGGCGTACCGCTATATGCAGGCTCGTGTCCCCTTCTTTATTACGGGCGTTGATCTGGGCCTTTTTATCCAGGATCATACCCAGTATCTGGGCGTCCGCCCTGTTCAGGGTTGCCAGAATCAGAGCCGTGTTACCCGCACTATCGTTTTGAAGGACGGTTTCTTCCGTAATCAAGGCGGGCAAAGTCGCACGGCGGTCTCTCAGCGCCCGTTCAAAGGGGGTGATCTCTTCGTTATCCACCGCAAAAATATCGGATTTATACTGGAGGAGCAGGGGAATGTAGGCCGTCCGGTTTCCCTGAACCGCCAGGTACAGAGGCGTCTTCCCTTCAATATTATGGACGTTCACGTTAGCCCCGCCTTTCAGAAGGGCCTGAAGGAGGTCCGTATGCCGGTTCAGGGTAATGATGATGTGAAGGGGAGAATCCCCATGTTCATCCCGCAGATTAGGAGTCGCCCCATGAGAAAGAAGCAGATTCAGGGCCTCCAGGTGAACTTCCGGGGGAATGGCAAGATGCATTACTGAATTCCCTTTGGCATCCTGGAGGTTGACATTCGCCCCTCCGTCAATGAGGATCCTCATTATTTCTATATTTCCCGCCCTGGCCGCTTCGTGCAGGGGAGTAGTTCCCGATGCGTTTTTAATATTGATATCCGCCCGTTTATCCAGAAGATACCGGACATATCCGGTGCGGCCTTCCTGAACGGTATAATGCAGCGGGGTAATTCCATCGGCTTGCCTGAAGTCATAGTTGGAACTCATCACTGCCGGAGCAAAATAGGCGTATATAGGAGAGTCCGAAGTTCCCCCTTCCAGGATGAGCTTTGCCGCGGTTTCGGCATAGTTCTTTGTCCTGGTGTTGATAAACGCCAGATCCAGAGGAGTCTTCCCCGCATAGTCCTGCTTGTTTACCTCCGCCCCCGCTGAAATTATGGCTGTTACAGCAGCCGCATCTCCCGCCAGAGCCGCCAGATGCAGTATCGTCCTTCCTTCGCTGTCAACAGTCTGAATTGATTTGACTGTAAGAAGCGCCTCAAGGAAATCCCCTTTCGCTCGTACAGCCTCATGCGCCGGGGAGGAATTCCCTTCTATCGGGTGGTGTATGTTTGCGCCGGCTGCCGCCAGCACTCTGGCCGTAGCGCTGTCCAGGTTCCCCGTGGCAATATCCAGGGGAGTCCGTCCTTCGTTATCCTCCGCATCCACCTTAGCGCCCATAGATATGAAAAAAGACGCCAGTTCCGGCGACTTTTGTTCCGCCGCCGCATGGAGGGGCGTTCTGCCCAGGTGATCCCTGGCATCGACATTAACCTCTCCCAGGAATTTTTTCCGGGCCTTATCGGTTTCGCCCTGGTCAAGCAGCAGCCAAACATCGTCATTATCCGGCGTCTGCTGGACGACATCAGGTTCTATTTTTGGCGTCCCGGCGCAGCTGACAAACAAAGAAAAAAGCCCGATTCCAGTTAATATTCTGCCTAAACTATTTTTATCCCGCCTCATATCCCCATTATCGGTAAAAGAAATCAGCAATATAGAAAAAAATGCGGCAAGAACCCTTATGCCGTCCGGCAATTTTACATTTTGACAAGATCGGCAAACGGGCTGATTGTACGATTCGGCCCTGATACCGGGAAAAATATGCAGAGCCGCTGGTACAATACATCCGGACATGATACAATATTGAAACAATTGAAGTTTCCCCAAAACCGTGAGCGTTAGCGCACAGGCAATTAGTTTTGGGACAGGCTCAATTTTAATTTCAAATGAGGGAGTCTCTGTCATGACGAGGGAAGAACGTATTCAAGATCTTATTTCTAGGATGACGCTGGAGGAAAAAGTTTCTCAACTTTCTTTTGAAAGTCCCGCCATAGAACGGCTGGGAATACCTGAATATAACTGGTGGAACGAATGTCTCCACGGAGTTGCCCGTGCGGGGTTTGCGACGGTATTCCCCCAGGCCATAGCGCTGGCGGCGACCTTTGACGAAGCCTTTGTCCACGAAGTGGCTTCCGCCATAGCCGACGAAGCCCGGGCCAAGCATAACGAGGCGGTGAAGATGGGGAACCGGAAACAGTATTGGGGCCTCACCTTCTGGACCCCGAATATCAACATCTTCCGGGATCCCCGCTGGGGCAGGGGGCAGGAAACTTACGGCGAAGACCCGTACCTTACAAGCCGCATAGGTTTGGCCTTCGTGAAGGGGCTCCAGGGAGATGATCCGGAGAACCTCAAGCTCGCGGCCTGCGCCAAGCATTTTGCGGTCCACTCAGGGCCGGAAAAACTCCGCCATGTGTTTGACGCCCAGGTTTCTCCCAAGGACCTGTGGGAGACCTACCTGCCGGCCTTCAAGGTCCTGGTGGAGAACGGCGTAGAGTCCGTGATGGGCGCCTACAACCGGACCTTAGGGGAACCCTGCAACGGCAGCGCCCTGCTCCTCAAGGAGATACTCCGGGACAAGTGGCAGTTCAAAGGTCATGTTGTTTCTGACTGCTGGGCCATCCAGGACTTCCACAAGAACCACAAGATTACTTCCTCCCCGGAAGAATCCGCCGCCAAAGCCCTCAATGCGGGGTGCGATCTCAACTGCGGCTGTACCTACCCCATGCTGACTGTTTCCTACAAGAAGGGGCTTGTCACCGAAGAAGCTATCAACACCGCCCTCACCCGGCTCCTCCGTACCAGGATGAAGCTGGGCATGTTCGATCCCCCGGAACAGAATCCCTACGGCAAGCTGGGCCGGGAGGTCATCAACTGCGAAAAGCACCGGCAGCTCGCCCTTGAAGCGGCCCGGAAATCCATCGTCCTCCTCAAGAACGACAATAACCTGCTGCCCCTGGACGATTCGGGTAAACGCATCCTCCTGGTCGGCCCCGGCGCGGCAAATCCCCATACCCTTCTGGCAAACTACTACGGCATGAGCCCTCATCTTGTAACGATCCTTGAAGGCCTGGTCGGGAAGACCCGGAACAAGTACGCCATCACCATGGAATACCGTATGGGTTCCCTGATGTATGAGGCGAATCATCCTTCCAACGTCGTATTTGGCGTCGCTCCCAATGACGATGTGGTCATCGCCGTGTTTGGCTTGGACGGTATCATGGAAGGTGAAGAAGGGGACGCTATCGCTTCCGATTCCAACGGCGACCGGGATACCATCGAACTTCCACCCTGGCAGCTTGATTTCCTGCGGCAGATCAAATCCACAGGGAAGAAGGTGATTCTGGTTCTCACCGGAGGAAGTCCCATCGCTTTCCCCGAGGACATAGCCGACGCCATCCTCTTTGCCTGGTATCCCGGCGAACAGGGAGGCAACGCAGTGGCGGACATCATCTTTGGGGACGCCGTTCCATCAGGCAAACTGCCCGTCACCTTCCCGGCTTCTACGGATCAGCTTCCTCCCTACGAGGATTACGCCATGAAGGGGCGCACCTACCGCTACATGGAAAAGAAACCCCTGTATCCCTTTGGGTTCGGCCTTTCTTATACGTCTTTCCGCTTTGATTCCCTGACGTTCTCAGGCGATACCATTGCCCCCGGCGGGACCCTAAAGGTCAAAACCGCCCTTACCAACACCGGAAAGGTTGACGCCGGCGAAGTGGTTCAAATCTACATTGCCAAAGAGAACCGGGAAGCCGGCGATCCCATTGCCTCCCTCAGGGCATTCCGGCGGGTCCTGGCGCCTGCGGGCTCTACGGTGGAGGTTGAGTTTGACCTTCCCGCATCGGCTTTCGAGTCGGTGAACGCCGCCGGTGAAAGCCTGCTGGTTCCCGGCGTCTATACCCTAACCGTTGCCGGCGCCGCTCCCGTCCCGGCTGCCCTGGAAAAAGGCGCAACAAAGCCGGTGACCGGGAAGATCACGGTAAAATAATAAAAAAAACCCTTTGCGGGACGACTGCAATTTCCGTCCCGCAGAGGGCTTTTATGGCGCTCCCGCAAATATCCTGAAACGGCGGCGGAGAACCCTTCAGAAGCGGTAAATTGACGCTGTGTCGTGGGTATCAATATAGGCGATGGTTATAGTCCGGCGTTTGCTGTCCGGGAGGGTTATTGTTCTTATTTCTTCCATAGGGGTATGGCCGACGATCTGGTTATACCCGGCCACAGGCTGTTTTTCCAGGGAATCCGGCCTGATCCATATAGGGCTTTGGGTAATGTCATCCCCGAAAGGGTCATGGCCGTTAAACTCTAAGATGCTTCGTTTTTTGGCGAAAGCCTGATTAATATCTTCAACATTAGGGTATCCTGCGATTTTCATCCGCTTCATAAACCATGCCGAAACTCCCGCATGAGAAATAATGTAATTATCCGCCGTAACGTACACAACCTTGAGGAGATCGATATTTTGCTCTAAAACTTGATAAATCTCATAATAGTGATCTTCCTGGTACCCTGAATACATCTCACTGGTTCCCAGGTAATGATAGTCATGATTGCCAAGGCATAGTTTTATCCGCCTGTCCTTCCTGGCTCTTTCGCAGATTTCCTTGAAGTTCCGGTATTGCTGAACAAACGGGAGATCAAAGCTGTCAAAATAATCTCCCACAAAATAGAATTCTATAAAATCTTCGTCGATATAACGCTTCCAGAAATCCCGGCCGTGGACATCGCCTATGGCTAACCGCATAACCCTCCCTAAACTACAGGCACTTATAGTTATTATAGCGGAAATCCGCCTGATTAGGCAATATGGGGAATTGCGCCGCGTTAAATCTAACCATGAGAACACACTCTATCAGGACTGAGTCTGGAGGAACACATGGGGTTTGACATGGCAGAGAAAAAAATAGCGGCGGAGTTCGCTCTCCGCTGCCGGAGAGCCGGAAAAGGCGAAAAATCACGAGTTCCGGACGAGTATCTCGCCCTCTCTGGCAGCAAAAGCCGGAAATACGCGATCTTCAAACTGAACCGCATCGGAAAAACACAGCTTCGGA
>JAISOQ010000073.1 GCA_031275515.1 Treponema sp.
CCTGACACCCAGGCAGCCCGATTACAGGGCGCTAACCCTCACTCGGAGGGCTGCGGCGGACCACGAACTCCTGCCTGGACGCCCAGGGGTTTTCCACTTCCCCGGCAGCCTGGGCAAGAAGGTACTCCTGAACCCGGAATGGGCTGTCGCCGGCGCGGGGCTCCTGGCGGATCCAGCGGCCTTCGCTGTTCAACAGCCAGGATTGGCTGTTGTCCCGGAAGCAGGCTTTCAGGACGGCCCTGATCTGTTCCTGTATGTCCTCCTGGAGGACCGGGAACATGAGTTCCACCCGGCGTTCCAGGTTCCTGGGCATCCAGTCGGCGCTGGAAAGATAGAATTCTTCCGTTCCGGCGTTGGCAAAGTAGAAAATACGGGAATGTTCCAGGAAGCGGTCTACGACACTTACCACCCGGATATTCTCCGACAGCCCCGGAAGCCCGGGGACAAGCATACAGATACCCCGGATATTAAGAGAGATCTGCACCCCCGCCTGAGAAGCCCGGTACAGCGCCCGGATGACGCCGGGATCGGCCAGGGCGTTCATCTTTGCCATGATGCGGCCCGGATTCTCCCCGCTTGAACGCTTGGCCTCCCGGTTTATAAGCTCGATGAGCCGGTCTTTCAGGGTTATCGGGGCTATCGCCAGCTTTCTCATGGAAGAAATCGCCGAATACCCGGTGATCATGTTGAAAAGAAGCCCCGCATCAAAGGCGATGTCTTCCCGGGCGGTAAAGAGGCAGATGTCTTCGTAGAGCTTCGCGGTCTTATCGTTGTAGTTCCCTGTGGAAAGGTGAATGTAGCGCTTAACGCCGGCCTGCTCCCGGCGTACCACCATGCTGATCTTCGCATGTACTTTAAGCCGGGCAAGGCCGTAAACTACGATCACCCCGGCCCGTTCCAGGCGGTTCGCCCAAGAGATGTTCAACTCCTCATCGAACCGGGCCTTGAGCTCCACCAGGGCGGTCACATGCTTGCCGTTCAGGGCGGCTTCCTCCAGGGCCCTGACAATGGGGGAATCCCCGCCGGTACGGTAGAGGGCCGTCTTAATCGAAATAACCTGGGGATCCTCCGCGGCGTCCCGGAAGAAACGTACCACGGAATCAAAGGCATGGTAGGGCAGGTGGAGCATCACGTCCCCCCGGCTGATCCGGTCCCAAATAGATTCGTCCCCGGAAAACTCCGGGCTTGGGTATATGGACAGGCTTTTCCGCCTGAGGTGTTCAAAACCCCGGGCAGCGGCCAGATCCGCCAGGGTCCTCAGATTCAGGGGACCGTCAAGCTCATAGATGTCCTCCTGTTCCAGTCCCAGATGCCGGGCCAGAGTGTCCCGGAGAAACCGGCTGTCACCGGAGCAAACCATACGCACAGGCCGGGAATAGTCCCGGCGGAGGAGCACCTCTTCCATAGCCTCAATAAAATCCTCGTCCCGCTTTTCGTCTACCGAAAAATCGGCGTCCCGGTTGATCTTAAAGAGCATACTCTCCCGGACCGTATATCCGGGAAAAAGGTAGGCGCCCCAGGTAAGGATCACGTCGTCCAGCAAAACCCATTGTACCCTGTCCCCTTCTGTGGGAAGCCAAATGATCCGGTCCGGCGCCGGGGGGATCTGAATAATCGCGATACGGTCCTCCGGGGAAGAGGTTTTCTCAAGCCCGTGAAGGCCGGTCCCGTCAAGCCCGGCCGCGCCTTCAGATGGTTCCAGGCGAAAGGCGGCGTACAGGGAGAGGCTGTTTATGGAAGGGCTATGGCCGTTTTCAGCAAACCTGAGGGGGGTAAGGGCCGGATAGATTTCCCTCATGAAAAGGGATTCCAGGTAGTCCATCTGAGGCAGGGTATAGGAATCGGGCCTGACCAGTTCCAGACCGCCCCGGGCAAGGGCTGGAAAAATCTCGTTGCGCAGACATTCGTACTGCCAGCCCAGGATGTCCCGGGCGTTTTCCGATACCTTCTTGAGCAGGGCCTCGGGACTCAGCCCTGCGGGATCCTGCTCCGGCCCCACGCCGGCCCGGAACGCCCGTTTTATGGCCGCCACCCGGATCATGAAAAATTCATCAAAGTTGGAAGCCACAATAGCCAGGAACCTGAACCGGTCCAGGGGCGGCAGATCCGGTCTAAGCCCTTCTTCCAAAATCCGGCGGTTAAAATCAATCCATGAAATATCTCTGTTAAAAAAAACTGCTTCCTGTTCCATCTTTATATATGTCAGGTAAGAATCACCTTATAACCAAATACATTCTGGAACAAATCGGCTTTTTCTTCCAGCCCGATACGTTCAGAACTCAAGTCGTAATTGTTCCCCGTATGGAGGACTACCGCCTCGGTCCTCCGCTCCACCGTGATGTCCTTGATCCGCTGGGTATGCCCTCTATCCAGGGCATCGGCCACCCGGAGGATAGAGGCCATCTTGAGTACCAGGATACGCTCTTCCCGCTGAAGGGTCAGGTAGTCTATATCCGTGGAAGAAGGAAGCTCTCCCCGGTGGTAGCGGACCACATTGGCAATGATGTTCAACTCATCCCGGTGAAGGCCGAAAATCTCCGAGTTAGCCACGATGTATTGGCCGTGCTTATTGTGCGCCGATCCCCGGATAAACGTACCGATGTCGTGCAGAAGGGCCGCCGCTTCCAGCATCATCCGTTCACGGCGGTTCATGCCGTGTTCCCGGGCCAGGGCGTCAAAGAGGATACGGCAGAAATGGGCCACATGCCGGCTATGAGGCTCGTCGTAATGGTACTTCCGCCCCAGGTTCACCGCGGAAGCTATAATCTGAGAGAAAAATTCCTCCTGAAGTTCCCCATCCACCCCCACGGCCAGGTCTATGAGCAGCCCCTCCCGGATGGAAATATAGGGAACCACGACTTTTGCGGCGGCGGTCCGCTCCAAAAACAACTTGTACAGAAGGTTTCCCGGAACAAAACCCTCCGAGTCCGCATAAGGAATATGCAGCTTTTGGACACATTCTTCGGGAGTGTAACCCCGTATCTTTTCAACAAACCGGATATAGGCGTCCCGTTCTATGATGCGGCAATGCTCGTTAAGTTCCTCCCCGGCAGCCAAAGCCAGGTATCGGGCATCAGCGCCGGCCATTACAAAGGTCCTGACCCGGGCCAATTCCATTTCCGCATTGAGGAATTCCGACGTGTTCCGTACATTATCGTCCAGGTAGCGATCCTGAGACCAGACCGAACCGAAAGTCCGCCTGGACTGGCGGTCTATGAGGATAGTCCCCAGGCGCAGACTGTGGGCCGCCGCCATCTTACCTCTCCTGAGGAGCATGATCTCCGTGGACCCCCCGCCTATTTCAATGATCATGGAGTTGGCCCGCCAGAACCGGGGAAAATCGTCCTTCAAGGCGAACCGGACCGCCAGGTACATCAACCGGTTCTCCTCTATCCCCTCGACAATGGCAATGGGAAATCCCGTCTCCTGACGGACCCGGTCCACAAACACATCCCGGTTCCTCGCCGCCCGGAGGGCGCTGGTGGCTATCACATGGACATCCTTGCCGTCTATACCCCAGCTCCTCAAAAATTCCCGAAAGTTTTGAAGCACTAAAAGACATTCCAGCATGGATTCCCGGGACACCTGCCCGGAGGTAAACACATCCCGCCCCAGGGCGACGGGCTTTCCCGCCTGATCAAGAACCCGCCACTTCCCCTGAGGGGCGATTTCCGCAATCACAAGGCGTATGCCGGTTGATCCAATTTCGAGAACACAAGTAAGACGGGGGGAAGATTCCATGATTTATTTATTATCCTGAGATATGCAAAAGAACCGATGAAGGAGTATCAAGAATAATGGATCGCAGGAAGCCCCGCGATCCTATTACTCAAGGCTGCGGTTAGGGCTGCTGCTCTTCTGCCTCCTGCTCTTCTTTTGTTCTGGCCACCTCAATGGTGACGGATACGGAATCGCTGTCACCCATTCTCAAGGCTATCGCCGCCACTTGGGACAGATCGATGATCCGGTTCCCGGCGGCGGCGATACGGCCGGTAATGGTAACGGTTATATGCCTGTCGTTCTGATTATTCGTAACGAGCACCTTGGTTCCCAGAGGAAGACTCGCATGGGCGCCGACCAGCTCGTTAGACCGCATAGTACGGGTAGCGGACCCGCGCTGGCGAAAAGTCCGCAGATAATTCTGATCATTAGTTTGAGCGCAGATCCCCGCAGGAGGCAAAACAAAAAGGACCACACTAATAATCAACAAACCATACCTGCGATTCATAGGCGTACCTTTTCTGTCCTAATGAATGAAAAAACGGAGGATAAATATGGCCGATAATATCCAGGTTATCACGGGAACATATTTAGCTTTACCCGTAAGGGTTTTGATCAATACAAACGCAAGAACCCCGTATACAATGCCTTCCGCAATGCTGGTGAAGGGCATGACGATGATGGTAAGGAAAGCCGGGATAGCCTCTGTGGGATAGGTAAACTCAATTTCCGTCACCTTCCACATTAAGAGGAAGCCCACCAAAACCAGCGCCGGGGCAAGAGCCGAGCTGGGGATAATCGTAAACAGGGGACCCAGAAACAGGGCCGCAAGGAAGAGCAGCCCGGTAACCACCCCGGTCAGGCCGGTCCGGCCTCCTACGCCTCTTCCCCGGTCAGTACCCCGGCCAGTTCCGGAACCTGCCACGCTTTCCACCCGCACTGAGACCGGAGCGGTCCCCAGCAGGGCCGCCGCAATGGTGCCAATGGCCGACGCAAGAAAGGCCGGCAGGGTCTTGGGGACATCCCCTATTTCTTCCTTCCCTTCGTTGACTTTAATCGACTTGTCCTTGATCATCTTCGCCTGAGCCGTTATGCCCAGGAAAGATCCCAGGGTTTCAAAAACATCCATAAACAGGAACGTAAACACCACGACCCAGAATTCCCCGGTGAATGAAACCACCGGCGCGACAAACACCGGCGCCGCAGGAACGCTCACCGGAACGAAGCCCTGGGGCAGGCCGAACCCCCCAAAAGGTATACGCACGAGAGAAGTGATCAGGATACCCAAAAGGATCGCCCCCGGCACATGCTTGGAATACAGCGCAATGGTGATCAGGAGCCCTATGATGGTGACCAGGGCATCCGGGGAGGTGATCGAACCCAGTTGGCTGAACGAATCATCCCACATGATTACCCCGGAACTCGCCAGGCCTTTCATCGCTATCTGCAAACCTATGCCTACGGTTATCGCTTTCTTCAGATTCAACGGGATGGCGTCCACCACGACTTTCCGAATAAACGGCAGAGATATGACAGCAAAGAGTATCCCCTGTATGAGTATCACTCCCAGGAGTTCCGCCCATGTCAGCCTGAATCCTATAAGTCCTAAAACTACATCGGCAAACAGAGCGCTCAGGCCCAAATTAGGCCCCAAGGCTACAGGCAAATTGGAGCAGAAAGCCATGAACAGGGTTCCTATAGCCGCCGCCAGCACGGTAGCCGTATATACCGCCGCCGAAGAAGGCCCTCCGGGGAGCCCTCCCAACAAGCCCGGAACAACCGCCAGAGTGTAGGCCATAGTTAGGAATGTAGTAACCCCTCCCACTAATTCCCGTCCAAACGTGGTCTCATTTTCTTTTAATCGAAAAAATTTTTCCATACTCCGTTTTCTCCTTACTTCTTGAATTGAGGAGCCGTTCCAAACCCTTCAGCCCCTTCCTGCAATTACTCATCCGGATACATCCCGAAAATGCCAGCCCTGTCTTCCGGCCTGCCCCGAACGGCTTTTTATGAAAGTTGTCCGGAAACTCCAATTTCCAACAACTTTCACTAAAAATATCACAATAACGCCTGATAAATCTAGCCTTGAGTCTCTGAGTATACCATATACTTTTCCGCGATACCACCCGCTTTATCAGGGAACGCCGCCGGCCAAATAACCGCAAGGCAGGAACAGCCCGGCGGCCTGCGCCGGGTTGTTCCGCTTTTATAGCTTATCGATAAGCATAGAGCACTTCCCCGAAGGTATGGGGAGGGTTTTCTTCTTTTTCCCCAATATGTTTATCGTAAAATAATAGAGCTTCTCGCTTTCCATGTGAATTTCCCAGCCCCGTCCGCTCTTGTTGGACAATATGGTAATCATATTTTTCTTCAAAGAGAGGTTCTCCACTCCCATGATCTCCAGATTGGGGATGATCCAGTCCACGGTCTTCCGGGGAAGAGAGATGAAGAGGCCCACTACGTTCTCTATGGTCAGGCAGATGGTGGAAAGGGCATCGTAGGTGAGGTACTGGGACCGGGGAAAGCCGGGGCGCTCCGGCCACAGGGCGGGACCTTCTTTGAGGGGAAGATAGGCTTCCCAGAGGTTCCCCTTGTGGTGGTTCCCGTCGGGACTCATGGAATCCAGGACAAAATAGAGGTGCCGGGTAGCGCATTCCCGGGCCAGTTCCCATCGCTGGTACCGTTCCAGGCCCTTGATCACCATGAAGGTAAGATGAGGGTACACGGAACCCCGGAAACCGCAGCCGTTTTCGTCAAACCCCGGCTCATTCACCGCCATAGACGGAAAGGGATGGGGAGAGCCGAAGAACCTGGGGTCCGAGAGTTTGTCGATGATCCGTTCCGCCTTGTCGTCGTTGGGGATCTCCGCCAGAAGAGGCCAGTAACCCGCCAGGGTCTTTACCTTGATTCGCTCCTCGTTCCTGTCTATATCGTAATAGAACCCGTCGTCATTGTCCCACATCAGGGTATTGATCCGGGTTTTCAGGGAAAAATACTGCCGTTTGTACTGAAAACCTGCCTCCTTGTCGTTCAAAATATCCGCCAGAGCGGCCATATACAGCATGTTAACGGCCATAACCGCGTTAAAATCCACCGGATAGACGACCGTCTCCCGATAGGAAGTCGCCATCTCCGTCGCGGCCAAAGGCGCCTCATAAAGGCCGTTGGATCGTTTAAACGCCGAGTCTATCCACTCTATGTATTTGTGGAGTATGGGAATTACATCCTTGACTCGTTTTTTATTCGCTGTTTTATGGTAAAGGTTGTATTCCGCCCAGGCGAACAATGGAAGCCCCAAGCCTTCGGGGTTATCCTGGTCCGCCTCGGGAAATCCAGTGCGTATGTTATACGCGGAACGTATCGCGCCATTCGGTTCCTGACGGGTGTAAAAAGCATCCAGGGTTGGATGGGCCTGGTAAATCCGGTTGGAATAGACCAGAAAAAACGATGAAAAAACAGCGTCGCACTGCTGTATCACCGGACTCCCGGGATAGGAGAAAAATTTTCCATCAATACCGCCAATACCGCTGTTTTCATTCCCGTCGTTCCAGCAGTCCTGAATCCAGGCCCAAGTTTTATCATAGATATCCACAAAATCCTGATCATAAAAGTGAATCTTGGGGAAATCGCGCCGTATCACGCCTGCTCCTTTATAATCTTGCCGGGATTACAGTATGCATGGTCAGAACTCAACCACGGTAATTGCTACAAGATTTTTTTTATTATATATTAGCAATAGGAATTTTTCCATGCATTTTTTCCTTTTTTTGTTTGAAAGAAGAGGTAAAGCCGGTGTACAAATCTTATATTTCCCTGGAAGTCCGAATCCTGCTGCTTTCGGGAGTTAAAACCTTCTGTAACTGTACTCCGGCGGTTCAAGGCCCCGGAGGAAGCTCATGTCCGGTCTGCCGGCCAGGAGACCAGGGAGAAGAAGGGGCGGTTCCCCGCCTTAACGCCCAGGCCGCCCGAAAGGCGTATCTTCTGATACACGCCCTGGGGGGGACTATCGTCAAAGACGCCCCGTATGAGCGGAACCTGAATACTCCTACCCTGCCGCCTGAATATCCCCTGTCCTGGCTTTCCATCAAACTGGGGGAGGACTGCGCCATAGACATCATGTTCCACCGGCGAAAGAAGCGCATCCACATTACAGAGGTCCGGCTGGAAGAAGATGCAGGGCGTCTGACCAGGCCGGGTAAGGGATCGACGACCTTCATGGACTATTCCAGGGCAGGGATGCCCAGCATCAGGCTCAGGACGGCGGCGGACTTCGAGATGGGGGAAGAGGCGGAGGTCTTTCTTTCCGATTTGCGGCGGCGTATCCAGTACCTGGAGCTCATCCCCGGCGTCCCCCTGGAAAGCGTGATACGCTGTAACGCCTACACTGCCCTGGCGTCCTACCCGGAGGTTCCTTCCTACCAGGTAAAGCTGAGGAATCTCAATTCCTTTAACTTCGTGTCCAAGGCGATAAACGCGGAACTTTCCCGGCAGGAAGAGATCGTGACCAATGGCGGGACGGTGATCAGCGAGAGCCGGCTCTGGAACGAAGCAAAATCAAACACCGAATCTTTCCAGGCCCGGCCTGACGGGGAAAAAACCCGGTTTGCCCTGACGAACTTTCCCCCTTTCCGTCCAGGGCCGGATATCCTGGAAGCCCTGGACAATTTTGAGCTTCCTGAAGCCCGGCGGAACCGTCTCATGAATGTTTACGGCCTTACCCAGCTCCAGGCGGAATTCATCTGCGACGAGACGAGCCGGGCGGATTATTTTGAAGAAACCCTATCCCTGGGGGCTTCTCCCCGGGAAGCCGTCCAGTGGATGGCCTCTTTCGTGAAAAAAGAATGTAAGCGGCTGGGCTTCGGCCCGGCGGATTCCCCCCTTACTCCGGGGCGTTTCGCGGACATCCTGAACATGCTCCGGGAACGGCGCATACACAGCAGTATCGCAAAGCAGACCATTACCGCCGTACTGGAGGAAAACCGGGACCCCCGGGAGCTGGTCAGGGAAAGAGGTTGGGAGCAGCTTACAGACCGGGCCGCGATAGAGGGGGTTGTGCAGGCGGTAATAGACGCCAATCCCCAGGAGGTACGCCGCATACGGGAAGGCGAAGCCGGGCCTATACAGTTCCTTACCGGCAGTATCATGCGGGAAACCAACGGCCTTGCGGAACCCACCCTGGTAAAGGACATACTCAGGGAGCGGCTCTCGGTGTCTCTGGTTTACGTCCTTTCTATGGGCGGCGCCATTTCCGGACGCATCGCCGAGGACGGCAGCCTGGAAGTGGGGGACGAGCGGGTTCTCCGGGAACTTCTGGCGAAAAACGAGGAAGCCGCCGGCCTTGCTCCCGGCGAAGCGGATGTCAAAGTGCGGTTCGAGTCCATCCAGGTTGGGCGCATCCTTTCGGAAGAGATTATCCCCTCGGACTGGGCGGTACTCATTGAAACCATCGCCGACCGCCTCAATTCCGGTACTGCCAACGGTATCGTGGTGGCCCACGGGACCGATACCCTGCCCTACACCGCCCCGCTTCTCTACTGGCTTTTTGCGGAGGCCAACGCCCCTATAGTTCTGGCGGCCTCTTCCACCCCGCCCGGGGCTTCCCAGGAGGCTTTCAGAACCATCAGGAAGGCGGTGAACCTGGCGTTGAATAAGCCCAGGGGGGTTTATGTGGTAAACGGGGGCAAGGTCCTTTCCCCTCTCAACCTGAAATTCGAGCGCATAGGAAGCGACGGTTTCAGGAACTGGAACATGGAGGCCCCGATTTTCACGGGCACTTCCCTCCTGGCCGGTCCTATGGAGGCGGATCAATACGTCCTGTCCCAGCTTTTGGAAGATGCGGTGAACTCCATGTGCGTCATCAGACTGTATCCCGGCCTTCGTTCAGACTACCTTATCTCCCTCATGGACAAGGGGGTAAAAAATTTTTTCCTGGAACTTTACGACACCGGAACCGCCGGCTTTCGGGAAGGCCCCTATTCCCTCAAACGGGTCTTTTCCCTTGGCAAGCGCCGGGGAACCCGGTTTTATTGCACTTCCCAGCAGGAGGGCATCGTGGACTTTTCCGGCTACGACATCACCTCCAGGGAACTATGGCGGAAGGGCGCTATCCCTATGGGGGCCTACACCACCGAGACCGCCGTGGCCCGTTATCTGGCGGCGGGCATCATCGCCGACAGCAAGGAGGAGCTTAT
>JAISOQ010000076.1 GCA_031275515.1 Treponema sp.
TCCGTAAATAACGGCCCAATACCCGGCAGTTTGTTTGGCGGCGGTACCGGGGACAAAGGGCGCGGCAAAAGCCGGCGGGGTTTCGGGGTGAATGTTCCCGCCGGGGTATGCCATTCCTGGACTGAGGATGGCCGGTGCGTCAGCCTCCTCAAAGTGCTTTACTCCAACATCTGCCGCTATGACTGCGCCTACTGTATCAACCGGGCCTCCGCTGACACTCCCAGGGCCTCCTTCACCGTTGATGAACTAGTGGAACTCACCTGCGAGTTTTACCGCCGCAATTATATAGAAGGGCTTTTCCTCTCATCGGGGATCTTCGCCGATTCGGACATCGTTATGGAAAAACTCATCGCCGCAGCCCGGAAGCTCAGAACCGAGGCGGGGTACGGCGGATACATACACCTCAAGATCATACCCGGAACCGGGGAAAAACTCATCCGCGAGGCAGGACGCTGGGCGGACCGGTTGAGCGCCAACATTGAACTGCCCACGGACAAGAGCCTCCAAGCCCTGGCCCCCCAAAAGTCCGGGAAGACGATCCTGGGAGCTATGAAAGACGTGGCGGAAGCCAGCGCCGAGTATGAAGAAGACCGGCGGCGCATCCCTTCCACCCCGGACTTTGCCCCGGCAGGCCAGAGTACCCAGCTCATCGTAGGGGCTTCCGAAGAAGACGACCGGCAGATCATCACCCTGTCCGGGGCGCTTTACCGGAAATTCGGCCTCCGCCGGGTGTACTACTCCGCCTTTATCCCCGTGGGGTCTCCCGGCTGGGGAGGCGTTCCGGATCCCCGGCTTCCCGATATTCCCGGCCCGCCTCTGGTACGGGAGCACCGTCTCTATCAGGCGGACTGGCTGCTGAGGTTTTACCATTTTTCCGCCCGGGAGATACTGGAGGACAGCCCCTATCTGGACAAACATCTGGACCCCAAGACCGCCTGGGCCTTGAGGCATCCGGACCGTTTCCCGGTGGAGGTAAGCCGGGCGGACTACGAAGAACTCCTCCGGGTACCCGGCATAGGGGCCAAGTCGTCCCGGCGCATCATAGAAACCCGGCGGTCCCGGTCCCTTACCTTTGACGGCCTCCGGCGTATGGGGGTTACCCTCAAGCGGGCGCGGTACTTCATCACCCTTGCCGGATCTGCCCTGGACCGCCTGGAGGATCCCAAACGGGTCAGGCGCATCCTTGCCGACCGGGATGGAGCGGGATTCCAGCTGCCCTTATTTGAGTTTTAGCGGGAGGAACGTCATGACGGAAGCGGTATACGATGGCGGCCTTGAAGGACTCTTCGCCATTTTGGACGGGGTGTGCCGGGGAGCGCCTCTGCCGGACCGGGTCAGGCTGGAACCTGGCTTGCCGGGCCGCCTGGGTGATCAGTCCCCGGGGGAGCAGTCCCCGGGGGACAAGTCCCCTGGGGACAAGGACCCGGTTCAGGGAGACCTTTTTGAGGCGGAGGAAGCCGGATGTCGCAGGGAAGGGGCTGGTTCCGGCGTTCTTTACCCCTCCGCTGAAAGCCCCGATGCCGGCGGCGGAGCGGCGAAAGAGCTTTTCGTGGTTTCGGCGGCGGCCTGGGATGAATTTATCCACGCCTGGATGAGCGAGTTCCCCATAGCCGTCGAGCTTCTCCGGTTCGCCTGGAAGGTGATAGCCGCAGCCAGGGCGGAAGGGAGCGGCAGGCCGGGAGGTATACGGTCGCCTGAAGCGCGGCAGGCAGCCAAACAGGCGGCGGCGGACCGGGGGGACCCGGCAGTGGCGGCAACGCTGTCCGCGGCTTTCAAGGTCCGCCGCGAGATAGACCGGCTCCGGGGGCTGCTCAGGTTCGCCCCGGACTGCCAGGGAGCCTACATTGCCCGGTGCGCGCCGGATCATTTCGTCCTTCCCGGCCTGGGGGAACATTTTTTCCAGCGTTTTGGCGATACCCCCTGGGCCATAGTAGATGAGAGGCGGCGAATCGCCCTGGCCTGTTCCGCAGACGGGGAACCCCGGCTCGTTCAGGCGGCGGCTCTGCAGCATCCCGCTTTCGGGAGGAATGCCGCTGAACCGGCTGAAACCGGCGAAACAGCCGAATCCCCCGGGCCGGATGTCTGGACGGAACTGTGGCGAAACTACCACCGGGCTGTCAACAACGAGAGCCGGCGGAATCCCGCCCTGCAGAGACAGTTTATGCCGGTACGGTATTGGAAGTATCTGAACGAACTTTAAGGCCCCCGTAAAGATAACAGGGCCGGCCCCTGCTTTTGCGGCGGGTCATGGGGCGTCCGGTTTATTCATCCGGTCATTCTTCTTAATTCTTCCGTCTGTGCTATACTGTACCCATGAAAATCGAAAAAAACCGCTCTCTCCTGCGGAACCGGCGGAAGAGCAAAGGGGTGATTTTCTTTGATGTTGAAACTAACGGGCTGTCGGGGGATTCGAGCGTGCTTTCAATGGGCGCCATAAAGACCTGGTTCGACGGTACGGATATAGGGGCCGTTGAAGAAACCTTCAGCCGTTTCTATTACCGCAATCCCGGCGAGCCTGAGAATGCCGGCGCCATTAGGGTAAACGGCCTGACCGATGAAGTAATCCGGAGGAACCGGGGAGACGCCCTATACCCCGAACAATTTAAGTATGACAGGGATTTTCCCATTTTTTGTTCCGGAGTCAGGCACTTTGTCGGACACAACATCGCCTTTGACCAGAAGTTCCTCGCTTTTTCCCTGCCCCATACATTCTGTACCATGCGGGAAAACACGAACATTATCAAGCTTATACGATGGGCCGGAGGATACAAATTTCCCCGTTTGAAAGAGGCTGCGGACTATTATCAAATCGAGATCGATGAACATCAGCTGCACGGCAGCGATTACGACGCCTTTCTGACCTATGAAATTTTTAAACGTATGCTTGGGAATAATCAAACGAAGAAGAGGGCGGTTGAATTTTTGGAGAAGCCATAAGAGCCGGGCCGCGGCATTGCTAAGTATGCATCTAAGGGTGAAAAGATCGGTGATAGAGCATTCCGATATTTTTTATATGGTATAGAAGTATGCAGAACTGACAGCGGCCCAGGGCGCGGTTATTTCGCCGCGCCCCGGGACTGTCTTTATACGCCTCCGCCGGGTGAGCGGCAGAGGCGGGACGTTACGCCCTCCGGGATTACTCGGTCCAGCCCTTGTTGAAGGTCAGCTCATCTGCGGTATCGTCATCAGTGGCTTTGGTCAGGTTATGATCGGCTTCCACGGGGTTTTCCAGGCGTACCGGATTGACCGGATTGCCGGTGCAATTCACATATACCTCCTCTGCGCCCGCATTGTTTTTGCTATAAACGGTATTCCCGTTGATGGTTCCCCCGGTCTTGGTAATAACAGAATCAGAGTCAAGATACACGCCGCCGCCGTAAGCGTAGGAATCGTTCAGGAAAGCTAGATCGGCGGAAGCTTCATTGCGGGAGATGGAGCCGTCTTGCATGGTGAAGGTTCCGGCGTTATACACCCCGCCCCCCCAGGCGTAGGAGGCAGACTCACTATTAGCATGATCTGCGTAGACGCTGTTTTCTTCGATGGAGCCGCCTTCCATGGTGAAGGTCCCGTCGTTATACACCCCGCCGCCGGATCCATAACTGCTTTCCCAGCTGGTTTTGGTGTGACAAACAGCATCAACTTGATTGAGGGAGATGCTGGAGCCGTCTTTCATGGTGAAGGTTCCGCCGTTATACACCCCGCCGCCCTTGTAGTCGATAGTGCTGCCGGTATAACCCATAGAATAAATGGAATTGTCTCCGATAGAGCCGCCTTCCATGGTGAAGGTTCCCGTGGAGCTAACATACACCCCGCCGCCGCCAGTGCCAGCGGTATTGCTATTGATCTCGCCGCCTTTCATGGTGAAGGTTCCCGTGGAGTTAACATACACCCCGCCGCCGCTGCCGCTGCCGCTGTCGTCGTTGTAAGCGGTATTGACATTGATGGAGCCGCCTCTCATGATGAAGGTTCCGTTGTTATACACCCCGCCGGCGATGGTGGTGGAAGTATTGCCTTCGATGGAACCGCCTTCCATGGTGAAGGTCCCGCCCTCATAGACCATTACCGACCTGCCGAAGATGGTATTGCCCGTAATCTTCGCCCCGTCTTTGAGGAACAGGGCGGCGCCGCTCTTTACCTGCACCCTTCCCCCTTGCAGGGTGACGCCCTTATCCAGGGTAAAGTTGCTTCCCTCCGCCAGGTCAAAAAAAGTGAAATTGACCGTATTATTAGCATTGGTGATAACGTAGTTGGTTTCGCCGCCTGTCAGGGTGATATCGGAGGCGGACACCGGAATTCTGGAAGATACGCCAATGTCCCGCATGAGCGTGATGGTCGCCGTGGTTCCCGCCGCCGCATTTATCGCCGCCTCCAGGGTTTCGTAACCCCGGCCTCCCATAACGACCGGATACTCCGGATTCTCCTGGTCCGCCGGATTCTCCTGGTCCGCCGGGTTCTCCTGGTCCGCCGGATTCTCCTGGTCCGCCGGATTCTCCTGGTCCGCCGGGTTCTCCTGGTCCGCCGGGTTCTCCTGGTCCGCCGGATTCTCTTGGTCCCCCGGGTTCTTCTGGTCCCCCGGGTTCGTCGTTTCCGTTCCCGCAGGGTTATTGAGGTCTTCGCAGGCTGTAAAAATCAGGAACAGGGACAGGAGGACGCCAAAGGCCGGGCGGGTCAGCCGGGTAAAACCAGGAAGGAATTCACCTCCCGCGTGGGGGGGGGGGGGGGGGGGGTAAGCCGATTCTGCCTGGCCGTATGTCAGAATGGCCCAGGGTATTCCATACAGAAATGCGCATCGTTTTCTCCTTATTTCTGTGGGGGGATACGCCGAAGCCTTAGCCCTGGTTCACCCCGGATATGCCGTCCTGCGGACGACTGTGGTTTAGTATACTCCCGCGGGTAAACTCCTGCAAGCGCACGGCAGAGTATCGGCGTTTACTTCTCCGCAG